>NZ_JBHVDD010000129.1:0-18395 GCF_042802995.1 Streptomyces sp. NPDC057438 | reverse complement strand
GCCGCCCCCGCCGCGCCGGCTCCGGCGCCCGCCGCCGCTGCCCCGGCCGCTCCGGCCCCCGCGCCCGCGCCGGTCACCCCGGCTCCTGCCGCCGCCCCGGCTGCCGCCAAGGCCACCGACGAGGGCGCCTACGTCACCCCGCTGGTGCGCAAGCTCGCCGCCGAGAACGGTGTCGACCTGGGCTCCGTCAAGGGCACCGGCGTCGGCGGCCGCATCCGCAAGCAGGACGTCATCGCCGCCGCCGAGGCCGCGAAGGCCGCTGCCGCCGCTCCGGCCCCGGCCGCCGCCGCTGCCCCGGCCGCCAAGAAGGCGCCGTCCCTGGAGGCTTCTCCCCTCCGTGGCCAGACCATCAAGATGCCGCGCATCCGCAAGGTCATCGGCGACAACATGGTCAAGGCGCTGCACGAGCAGGCGCAGCTGTCCTCGGTGGTCGAGGTCGACGTCACCCGTCTGATGCGGCTGCGCGCCCGGGCCAAGGACTCGTTCGCAGCCCGTGAGGGCGTGAAGCTCTCCCCGATGCCGTTCTTCGTCAAGGCCGCGGCCCAGGCGCTGAAGGCGCACGCGCCCATCAACGCCCGGATCAACGAGGGCGAGGGCACGATCACCTACTTCGACGCCGAGAACATCGGTATCGCGGTGGACTCCGAGAAGGGCCTGATGACCCCGGTCATCAAGGGCGCCGGCGACCTCAACATCGCCGGTATCGCCAAGGCCACCGCCGACCTGGCGGGCAAGGTCCGGGCCAACAAGATCACGCCTGACGAGCTGTCCGGCGCGACGTTCACCATCTCCAACACCGGTTCGCGCGGCGCGCTGTTCGACACGATCATCGTGCCGCCGAACCAGGTCGCGATCCTCGGCATCGGCGCCACGGTCAAGCGCCCCGCCGTGATCGAGACGGAGGAGGGCACGGTCATCGGCGTCCGCGACATGACGTACCTGACCCTCTCCTACGACCACCGCCTGGTCGACGGCGCCGACGCGGCCCGTTACCTGACGGCCGTCAAGGCGATCCTGGAGGCGGGCGAGTTCGAGGTCGAGCTCGGCCTGTAGCCCCTGGGCGCACGCGCTACGACGGTGCCCCGTCCGGAGTTCTCCGGGCGGGGCATCCGCGCGTTCGCGCCATGTCACGGGCGGGGCCCCTCAGCCTGGCCGGTACGGGTCTTTACAAACCGACGCTCCTCGGGAGCGTGTAAGTCTCGTCTCACCTGCGCGAAAGGACCCCCGTGCGCCTCTCCACCGGAGGGCCGCGGCTCTATTGTCTAGAGGTCAACGCCCCTGGGGCTCGTCCCCCGCCGGTCCCCCGCCGAAGGAGCCCGCATGACCACCGCGCCCGTCGTCCACTCGCTGCGCGAACAGATCCGCGAGCACATCGTGGAAGGCATCGTGAGCGGGCGGTGGAAGCCGGGCGAGCGGATCGTGGAGCGGCGGATCGCGACGGAGCTGGAGGTCAGCCAGACTCCCGTACGGGAGGCCCTGCGCGAGCTGGAGTCGCTGCGGTTGATCGAATCCGCGCCGAACAAGGGCGTACGGGTGCGGAATCTGACCGCGGCCGACCTGGAGGAGAGCTACCCGGTCCGGGCCGGGCTGGAGGCGATCGCGGCGGAGCTGGCGGCGGACCGGCTGGCGGAGGACTGCTCGGCGCTGGAGCCGCACGTGGCCGCGCTGTACGAGGCGGACCGCAACGCCGACGGGACCTCCCAGGTGCGGCACACGGTGGCGTTCCACCGCGAGCTGGTGCGGGCGGCGGGCAACTCGGTGCTGCTGCATACGTGGGAGGGGCTCGGTATCGAGGTGTTCACGGCGCTGTCGATCCGCTGGCTGGGTACGGTCCAGCAGTCCTATGCCGAGGAGCACGAGGAGCTGGTCGCCGCGTTCCGTCGCCGCGACCCGCGGATCGCCGACCTGGTCAAGGCCCACGTGCTGGGCTGCGCCCCGCACACGGACGACGAGCCGGCCTAGCCATCCGGGGTGCGTTCTCGGCTACGGGCCCGGTGGGGCTTCTCGCGCGCAGCCCCTGCTTTCAGGGGCGCGGGGAACTGCGCGACCAGCCCCCCACGCACCCGCACCCGCCGACGCACCACAACCCCACCCCCTTGAGCGAACCCCCGCTCAAACGCCGCCCCACCTGCACAAACCTCGGTCGGCAAGGTCACCCGGTGCCACCGCCGGAGGCACCCCGTGCCGACTTTCTCGTGATCAAGATATTTTGCCCGCAACCCTTTGATCGATCATCGATCAGCGGGTTACAGTCACCGACGGGCTTCCACAGGAGCCCGTCGCCCTGTCCTGCCAAAGACCAAGGGCAACCCCCGAACGCTTACCGATGAGGGAACCCCCTTCGACTGAGGAAGGCGGCGCAATGACCGACTCCCACGCCATCCAGCCGAGCGCGCTCGACCAGCTCCCCGACCGGGACCCGGAGGAGACCGCCGAATGGCAGGCCTCCCTGGACGCCGTCGCCAAGGCGGCCGGACCGCACCGCGCGGCGTACCTGATGCGGCGCACCCTGGAGCGCGCGGAGGGCAACGGCATCGCGCTGCCCAAGCTGCTCGAAACGGACTACGTCAACACCATCCCCACCGCCGCCGAGCCGGGCATCGCCGGTGACGAGGCGATGGAGCGCCGTATCACCGCGTGGAACCGCTGGAACGCCGCCGCCATGGTCACCCGCGGCAGTAAGTACGGCGTCGGCGGCCACATCGCCACCTTCGCCTCCGCGGCCTGGCTCTACGAGACGGGCTTCAACCACTTCTTCAAGGGCAAGGAGGCCGACGGCTCGGGCGACCAGCTCTACATCCAGGGCCACGCCTCCCCCGGCATCTACGCCCGCGCCTTCCTCGACGGCCGGCTGAACGAGTCCCACCTGGACAACTTCCGCCGCGAGTCCGGCGGCGACGGCCTCCCGTCGTACCCGCACCCCCGCCGCCTGCCCTGGCTGTGGGAGTTCCCGACGGTGAGCATGGGCCTCGGCCCCCTCTCCGCCATCTACCAGGCGCGCTTCAACCGCTATCTCACCAGCCGCGGCATCAAGGACGTCTCGCAGTCCCACGTCTGGGCGTTCCTCGGCGACGGCGAGATGGACGAGCCCGAGTCCACGGCGGCCCTCGCCCTGGCCTCCCGTGAGGGCCTGGACAACCTCACCTTCGTCATCAACTGCAACCTGCAGCGCCTCGACGGCCCGGTCCGCGCGAACTTCAAGATCGTGCAGGAGCTGGAGGCCCAGTTCCGGGGCGCCGGCTGGAACGTCGTCAAGTCGCTCTGGGGCTCGGCCTGGGACGAGCTGTTCCAGCTCGACACGACCGGCGCTCTCGTCCGCCGCCTGCGCGAGGTACCGGACGCGCAGGTGCAGACGTACCAGACCCGCGACGCCGCCTACATCCGCCAGGACTTCTTCGGCAAGGACCCGGCGCTCGTCGAGATGGCGAAGCTGCTGAGCGACGACAAGATCCTGGAGTGCTTCCACCTCTCACGCGGTGGTCACGAGGCGCGCAAGGTGTACGCCGCCTACAAGGCCGCCGTCGAGTTCAAGGGCGCGCCGACCGTCATCCTGGCCCAGACCGTCAAGGGCTTCACCCTCGGCGAGGGCTTCGCGTCGAAGAACGCCAACCACCAGATGAAGAAGCTGTCGACGGACGAGTTCAAGCAGATGCGTGATCTGCTCGAACTCCCCATCAAGGACAGCGACTTCGTCGACGGGTTCGTGCCCTACGGCCACCCGGGCGCCGACTCCCCCGAGGTCCGCTACCTCCAGGAGCGCCGTGCCGCGCTCGGCGGCCCGGCCCCGGCCCGCCGTACGCACGCGCTGGCCCCGCTGCCGGCCGCCGCCGACAAGACCTTCGCCGCCTTCGACAAGGGCTCCGGCTCGCAGAACGTGGCGACGACCATGGCCTTCGTCCGCCTCGTCAAGGACCTGGTCCGCGACAAGCAGACCGGCCGCCGCTGGGTGCCGATCGTCCCCGACGAGGCCCGCACCTTCGGCATGGAGTCGCTGTTCCCGTCCCTCGGGATCTACTCCCCCAAGGGCCAGACGTACGAGCCGGTCGACCGCGACCAGCTGATGTACTACAAGGAGGCCAAGGACGGCCAGATCCTCAACGAGGGGATCACCGAGGCCGGTTCGATGGCCGACTTCATCGCCGCATCGACGTCGTACGCGACGCACGGCGAGGCGATGATCCCGTTCTACATCTTCTACTCGATGTTCGGCTGGCAGCGGACGGCCGACCAGATGTGGCAGCTCGGCGACCAGCTCGGCCGCGGCTTCCTCGTCGGCGCCACGGCCGGCCGTACGACCCTGACGGGCGAGGGCCTGCAGCACGCCGACGGCCACTCGCCGGTCATCGCGGCGACGAACCCGGCGGCGCTGACGTACGACCCGGCGTTCGCCTACGAGGTCGCGGCGATCGTCAAGGACGGTCTGCGCCGGATGTACGGCGAGGCCGCGCCCGGCGAGGACCCGAACGTCTTCTACTACCTGACCGTCTACAACGAGCCGCTGCCGCAGCCCGCGAAGCCGGCCGTGGCGGGGGTGGACGAGGGCATCGTCAAGGGGCTGTACCGCTTCAACACGGCCGAGTCGGCGGGGCTGTCCCCGGTGGCGAACGCCCCGCGCGTCCAGCTGCTGGGCTCCGGTACGGCGATCCACTGGGCCCTGGAGGCGCAGAAGCTGCTCGCGGAGGAGTGGGGGGTGGCCGCCGACGTGTGGTCGGCCACGTCCTGGAGCGAGCTGCGGCGGGACGCGCTGGAGGCGGATGCCGCGCTGCTGCGCGGCGAGGAGCGGACGCCGTACGTCCGGCAGGCGCTGCAGGGTGCCGAGGGGCCGGTGCTGGCGGTGTCCGACTACATGCGCCAGGTTCCGGACCAGATCGCGCAGTGGGTCGAGCAGGACTACTCCTCGCTCGGCGCGGACGGGTTCGGCATCTCCGACACCCGGGAGGCCGCGCGGCGTCACTTCGGCGTCGACGCACAGTCCGTCGTGGTCGCGGCGCTCGCGCAGCTTGCGCGGCGGGGTGAGGTCAAGGCGACCTCCGTGAAGGAGGCCCGGGAGCGGTACGGGCTGTAGGGGCGGGGGCGCCTCATGGCTCGGGGCGCCTCATGGCTCGGGGCGCCTCACAGTTGGGGGCGCCTCATGGCTCGGGGGCGCGGGTTTCGCCGGCGGTGCGGCTCCGGTGGGGCTGGTCGCGCAGTTCCCCGCGCCCTGAACAGCGGGCCTGGGCTTTCAGGGGCGCGGGGAAACTGCGCCAGAGAAGCCAGGCCCACCCGTACCCGACAACGCACCCCCTCGTTGTCACACCCGCCCGGCATCATGGCCGCATGCGTGCTGCCCGGCTGATCAAGATGGTGTTGCTGCTCCAGTCCCGGCCCTCCATGACCGCCGCCGAACTCGCGCGGGAACTGGAGGTGTCGGAGCGGACGGTGACGAGGGACGCCCAGGCGCTGTCGGAGGCGGGCGTGCCGGTCTACGCGGACCGGGGCCGGGCCGGCGGATACCGGCTGATCGGCGGGTACCGGACGCGGCTGACGGGGCTGGCCCGCACGGAGGCCGAGGCGCTGTTCCTCAGCGGTGTGCCGGGCGCGCTGCGGGAGATGGGGCTGGAGGACGCGGCCTCCGCCGCCCGGCTGAAGGTCTCGGCCGCCCTCCTCCCCTCCCTCCGCGACGCCTCCCGCACGGCCTCCCAGCGCTTCCACCTCGACGCGCCGAGCTGGTTCAAGGAGCCGAAGACCCCCGAGCTGCTGCCCACCGTGGCGGACGCGGTCTGGGACGACCGGCGGATCGTCGCGCGGTACCGCAAGGGGCACACCGAGGTCGAGCGCGGCCTGGAGCCGTACGGTCTCGTGCTCAAGGCCGGCGTCTGGTACCTGTGCGCCCGGGTCCCCGACGCGGTGGCCCCCTCCGGCCCCGGTGCCCGGCCGGGTGCGGGGGTCTTCCGCACCTACCGGATCGACCGCTTCACCGGCGTCGACACCGGCGACGACCGCTTCACCCGCGACGAGGAGTTCGATCTGCCGGCCCACTGGGACGAGCAGGCGGAACGATTCGCCCGTTCGATCCTGCGCGCCGAGGTCGTCGTGCGGCTGTCGGTGGAGGGGGTGCGGAGGCTGCCGCACGTCGTGGATCCCGTGTCGGCCAGGGACGCGCTGAGTGCCGTGGCCGACGCCCCCGACGAGCAGGGCCGGGTGATCGTCGCCCTCCGTGTGGAGTCGGAGGAGGTGGCGCACACCCAGCTCACCGCGTTGGGAGCGGAGGCCGAGGTGCTGGCTCCCGAGGGGCTGCGGGAGCGGTTCGCGCAGGACGCGCGCCGGCTCGCCGGGCTGTACGAGGTGCCGTGAGACAAGAATGGGTCGTTCTCCACGTGCGTCGCACCCGCCCAGGCACGATGCTGGACCCGTGATGGACGAGACGGAGTTCTGGGAGCTGGTGGACACGGCCCGCGAGGACGCCGAGGGCGATCCCGAGGACCAGGCCGACCTGCTCGTGGAACGGCTCGGCCGGCTGGACCCGGAGGCGGTGCTGGACTTCGCCCGGCACTTCGAGTCCCGCTACAACCGCGCCTACACCTGGGACCTCTGGGGCGCCGCGTGGGTGCTGCTCGACGGTGCCAGTGACGACGCGTTCGACTTCTTCCGGTGCTGGCTGATCGGCCAGGGCCGGGAGGTCTTCGAGGGCGCGGTCCACGACCCCGACTCGCTCGCCGGTCTGCTGGACGACTTCGACGAGGAGGTCGACGGGGACGGCGAGGAGCTGGGCTACGCCGCGGACGAGGCGTACGAGCAGCTCACCGGTGTGGTCGCCCCGGACCTCGGTATTGCGCCCCCGCCCGGCGAACCGGAGGGAACCCCGCTCGACTTCGAGGACGAGGCGGCGCTCGCCGAGCGCTGCCCGAAGCTCTGGGAACGCTTCCGGGGCGAGAGCTGAGCCGACCCGTCCGGTGAGGCGGGGCCGAGCCGGGTACGTCGTCGCGGGACGGTTCAGGGACGCGCCCCTCGGCTCCGCGCGCGCGGCACGTACGCGTACTGCCCGTCGGTGTACGGCTGCGCGTCATGGCGTCGTTCCTGGCCCGGGGCGGGGTGCCCGGGGGCCGAGGCTCCGTGCAGGGGCGCGGCGTTGGCGCGGTCCAGTGCGGACGCGGTCACGACGGACGGGCCGAGCACGACGACGGCTGCCGCACAGACCACCGTCCAGGGGCTCCGCAGGGCCGAGGACCAGGACCGCCTGGGGTCTCGGGACGCGTGCTTCGTACGGCTGCCGATCATGTTCCCCACCACTTTCCCAGGCTCCGGCCGGCGTGACACCGCCGACACCGACGACGTTAGGGCGCGTGTCTGGGAGAAGTCTGTGAGGCCCCGGCGCGCTGTCTGTGAACCCGATGAGATCCGGTTCACCGCCGGCCCTGGAGACGGGCCGCCAGCTCCCTGATGGCGGGCAGGCGTTCCGCGAGGGCCGCGCCCGGGCAGCTGGTCATGTAGCCGTCGCTGTGGCCCGCGAGCGTGGGCATCAGCACGGTGGTGCCGGAGGCGTAGCGGCTGAGGCTGTTGCTGGAGGTGAGCCGGACACTGCCCCGGGGGTCGGTGTCGGAGAGGCCGAGTTTCCAGGCCGCGAGGGCGGCGATCGCGTCGGTCATGGCCTCGGGGACGGGCACCCCGGCGGTGAAGGTGCCGAGGGCGGCGATGCCGGTGGTGCGGTGGTTGAAGCCCTGGGTGTGGGCGCCGGTGACGGCGCGGTCGATGCCGCCCGCGCGGCCCTCGTAGATGGTGCCGCAGCGGTCGACGAGGAAGTTGTAGCCGATGTCGTCCCAGTCCTTGGCTCCGGTCTGGCCGGCGTACAGGTAGCGGATGATGCGGGGCGCGTCGGAGCAGTCGTATCCGTTGGGCGAGTCCGTGTGGTGGATGAAGACGGCGGCGACCTCGTCGTCGTAGCGGGCGGGCGGCTGGCTGGGCGCGTCCTTCTCCAGCCAGCGGGTCCTCGGCACGATGGGCGGTCTGGGTGCCTGGTGCGGCAGCGCGGGCCGGGCCGCGGCGGGCCGGCCGGCGCGCTGTCCCGTGCGATCCGCGCCGATCGCGAGCAGGACCAGCGCGAGGACGGCCGCCAGGCCGGGCAGACAGGCCAGCAGCACCAGGAGGACACGCCGGGGCGGATCCGCGCGCTCCCAGGCCAGGCGCACTCGGTCACGGGACCGGCGCGTACGCCGGCGGAGCGGGCCCGGGGCGCGCGGGGTCCGCGTACGGCGGCGCCACACATGGCGCAGCCGCCGTATTCGCGCCCCCCGTGACATCCGGAACACACGCATGCCCCCACAGTCACCCGGATGCGCCCCATTCGCGATGTGGAGTGGGCCACCCGGTGGAAGCGGAAGGAACCAACGCCGTGGTCCGGGGCGTTTTCACTGTTCGAGGCGGATGCGGCACGGTGGTGGCCGGTTCGCGCGGACCGGCGGGGCGCCGCGGGGGCCCGGCTGATCACTGCGGCCGCAGCGCGCGTACTACAGGGTCCCTGAAGAGAGGCGGCTGGAGTGGACGTGCTCGACATCCTGCTGATGCTGGTGATCCTCGCCTACGCGGCGTCGGGTTACCGACGCGGTCTGGTGGCGGGATGTGTGTCCCTCGCCGGGTTCGTGGGCGGCGCGGCGACCGGCGTCTGGGTGCTGCCCTGGATGATGGAGCTGGTGGAGGCGGGCACCCCGGCGGCGACGGTCACGGCGGTGCTGACCGTACTGGTGCCGGGGGTGATCGGACACGAGCTGGCGGGCAGGCTGGCGCTGCGCCTGCGCCGGGAGATCGACCGCAGTCCGCTGCGGGTGCTCGACGGCATCGGCGGGGCGGCGGCCAACACTCTCGCCGTGCTCATCGTGGCCTGGGTGGCCGCGAGCGTCCTCGGCGCGTCCTCGTCGGTGGTGGTGACCAACTCGATCCGTAACTCCACGCTGCTCGGCGCCGTGCAGGACACCATGCCGGACACCACCCCGGCCTGGTTCTCGGACGCCACGTCCGCGCTCACCGAGGCGGGTTTCCCGCAGGTCTTCAACCCGTTCGAGAACGAGGCGACGGCCGAGGTCGCCAAGCCGTCCGGCGACAGCGTCACCGCGGCCGCGACGAGCGCCGCCAAGCGGAGCACGGTGAAGATCGAGGGCGTGGCCGGCACCCAGGGCCGCGAGGGCAGCGGTTTCGTGTACGCCACCGAGCACGTGATGACCAACGCCCATGTGGTGGCGGGCATCGACGACCCGAGCGTGCGCGTGGGCGGTGTGGGCAGGGCGTACGAGGCGAAGGTCGTGCTCTTCGACTCCGACAAGGACGTGGCTGTCCTCTACGTCCCGGGGCTGAAGGCGCCGCTGCTGCGCTTCGACGACAGCGCCGGGCGCGGGGACGCGGCGGTCGTCGCCGGTTATCCGGAGGACGGCGGGCTGGACCTCCAGGCGGCCACGGTCGCCAGCCGTATCGACGCGACCGGCCGGAACATCTACAACACCGACTCGGTGACCCGCGACATCTACTCCATCCGGTCCACCGTCCGCCCCGGCAACTCCGGCGGCCCCCTGCTCACCACCGACGGCCGGGTGTTCGGCGTGGTCTTCGCCCGCTCCACCTCGGACGCCGAGACGGGTTACGTCCTCACGGTGGACGAGGTCCTCCCGGACGCGAAGCGCGCGGCGAACGCGACCTCGGCGGTGGACACGGGCGAACTCGTGACCTCGTGACCTCGTGACCTCGTGACCTCGTGACCTCGTGACCGCTTGCGGGCGGGGACAGGTGACGGGTCGTCGGGGCGTCGGGTCAGAGCCGACGCCCCATCAGTACGTCGTCCACGTACCGCCCGTCGAGCAGGAACTCCTCCGGCAGGATCCCCTCGGCCACGAAGCCCTCGGACTCGTAGAGCTTCCTGGCCGCGGTGTTGTGGCCGAGGACCCGCAGGGTCAGCCGGCGGGCGCCGCGGCGGCGCGCCTCGTCCTGGACGGCGCGCAGCAGCGCCCGCGCGACGCCCGTCCCCCGCGCCCGGTCGGCGACGGCGAGGCCCTGGATCTGGCGCACGTGCGTGTGACAGGCGAGGCCGGAGGCCACGGCGATGCGGACGTACCCGACGACCGTCCCGTCGAGTTCGGCGACCAGGTGGTCCTCCGGGCCGTGGCGCTCGTTGAAGAACGGCGGGTACGGCTGCTCGGGGCGGGACTGGACGGAGTGCAGGGTGGACCAGGTGTCGCGGTCGAGCCGGCCGAGCGTGTCCTCGTCGTCCGAGGTCGCGACACGTATGTGGGGAACGGGCATGGCGGCCACTGTACGGCGGCGCCGGACGGAGGACGGCCGGATGTGCGCCCCTCGGGGCCGCTGTCCCGCCGCGGGGCGGGCAGGATGGAGCCATGACGGATGAATCGCCCGTTCCACCCGGCTCCCGTATCGCGATCGCCGGGGCGTCCGGCCTGATCGGTTCGGCGCTCGCCCGCTCCCTCACCGACGACGGCCACGAGGTGCTCCGGCTCGTGCGGCGGGCGCCCCGGGGGCCGGGCGAGGTGCGCTGGGACCCGGAGGCGGGACGGGTCGACACGGCCGGCCTCGCGGGATGCGCGGCCGTCGTCAATCTCGCCGGCGCGGGGGTCGCGTCCCGCCGCTGGACGGAGTCGTACAAGGCGACGATCCGCGAGAGCCGCGTGCTCGGCACCAGAACGCTCGCCGAGGCCGCCGCCCGTCTCGACACCCCGCCGAGCGTGCTCGTCAACGGCAGCGCCATCGGCTTCTACGGTTTCACGGGCGACCGGGTCGTGGACGAGTCGGCGGAGCCGGGGTCGGAGTTCCTGTCCGCGTTGTGCGTGGAGTGGGAGGGGGCGACCGCGGCCGCGCGGGAGGCCGGGATCCGTACCGCGTTCGCGCGTACGGGGCTGGTGGTGGCGCGGGGCGGCGGTGCCTGGGGTCCGCTGTTCCCGCTGTTCAAGGCCGGACTCGGCGGGCGGATGGGCGACGGTCGCCAGTACTGGAGCTTCATCTCCCTGCACGACGAGGTCGCGGCGCTGCGTCATCTGCTCTTCACGCCGTCACTGTCGGGCCCGTTCAACCTGACTGCGCCGACCCCGCGCACCAACCGTGAGATCACGGCGGCGATGGGGCGGGTGCTGCGTCGGCCCACCCTGGTCACGGTGCCCGCGCCCGCGCTGCGGCTCGCGCTCGGGGGCGTGGCCGGGGACGTCCTGGGCAGCACACGGGCCGTCCCGGCGCGGCTGCTGGAGTCGGGCTTCACGTTCAGGTACCCGGAGATCGACGACGCGATCCGAGCGGCGCTCGGCTGAGGGGGCGGGTTCGTCGTCGGCGTGCGGGTGATGCCGGGTGCGGGTCCGGGGGTTCCGTGCAGTTCCCGGCGCCCCTGAAAGACCACGGCCCCGCGGGCTTGGTAGGCGACGGGCCGCTGGATCGAAAGCGGGGCGCGGCCCCTGCTTCTCGGGGGCGCGGGGAACTGCGCGACCAGCCCCCACCGGACCCGCACCCGACGACGACGTCCCCTGCCCCCCGAACGCCCGGCGCACGCGCACCCCGTCCATGCCCCCGTGCGAGGCCCCGCGCTCCTTCCCCGGGACGGGCCCCCGCCTTCACTCTCAAGCCGAACTCACGTGTTTCAGAAGGATGTTGGGGGCATAACGTCCCCGCAGCCGCGCGACCTCGGGAGGGGCACGTGCTTGAGTCGGTGCACCAGTCGGCGTTCCCGGCGGACACAGAGAACGCCGAAGACACGGACGTCATCGTCGTAGGAGCCGGTGTGGCCGGCCTCGCTGCGGCCGGACATCTGACCAGGGCGGGGCTGAGGACCATCGTCCTGGAGGCCGCCCCCGCCGTCGGCGGCCGCATGTCCACCGAGAAGATCGACGGCTTCCGTCTGGACCGGACGACGCGGCTGCTGTCCACGTCGTACCCGGAACTGCGCCGCACGCCGGGCCTGGACAGGCTCCCCCTGCGACCGTTCGCCCCCGGGGTCCTGCTGCACGCCGACGGCCGTCATCAGCGCGCCGGCGCCGCCCCCGTCCTGCGGAGCGCGAGGGGCGCACTCACGGCCGCACGCGCCCTCGCAAGCGCCCCCAGGCTCCCCCGGAACCAGGGCCGTTCCCCGGCCCGTTCCCCGGGCACCCGGCCCGGCCGGCTGGGCGCCCCCGCCGACCAGTCCCGGCTGGCCATGGCCCTGGCCCGGCTCGCCGCGACCGCGCCCGAGCGGCTGCTCACCCGGGTGGAGGTACCGGTCGCCCAGGCACTGGCCACCCGGGGTTTCCCGACCCGGACGATCGACGGTTTCGTACGCCCCCTGCTGGCCGCTCTGCTCGCCGACCCGGCGCTGGAGACCTCCAGCCGCTGCGCCGACCTGGCGCTGCACACCTTCGCGACGGGCCGGCTGTGCATCCCGGAGGGTGGCGCCGACACGCTTCCGGAGCTGCTCGCGGCCGCGCTGCCGCCGGGCTCGGTCCGGACGGGGGTGCAGGTCACCGCGATCAGCACGACCTCGGTGACGACGGTCCACCACGGGGTGCTCACCTGCCGTGCCGTGGTGCTGGCCACCGACGCCCGGTCCGCCGCCGAACTGTTGCCGGGGCTGCGGGTGCCGGCGTTCCACCCGGTGACGGTTCTGCACCACGCCACGGACGGGCCCCCGTTGACCGAACCGGCGCTGCTCCTCGACGCCGATCGCAGCGGGCCCGTCTCGCACACGGCGGTCGTCAGCCAGGTCGACCCGAGCCGGGCACCGGCGGGCCGTGCCCTGATCACCTCCGTGGTCCTCGGCACTCCCCCGGACCCCGCGCACCTCGACGCCACGGTCCGTGCCCAACTGGCCCGTCTCTACCGGACGTCCACGACCCGCTGGGAACTCCTCGCCGCGCACCACGTCCCCGAGGCGGTCCCCGCGATGCCCGCGCCGCACGACCTGCGCCGGCCGGTACGCCTGCTGGCCGGGCTCTACGTCTGCGGCGACCACCGCGACACCAGCACCGTGCAGGGCGCCCTGCACTCCGCCCGGCGGGCCACCCACGCCGTCCTGACCGACCTGGACGTCCGCCCGGTGCCCTCGGAGGAGCCACTGGAAACGGCCGCGTGAGCGTCCCCGAAGACCCCAGGGGCGCCCGGCACATCGCCGGGCACCCCTGTCACGGTCCGCGCGCCTACCCCAGCGCCGCCACCTTGTCCCGGTACCCCCTCACCGGTGCCGCGTCGCGGTAGGGCTCCAGTCGGCGCTCGAAATCGCGGACGTACTCCACCGCCCGTACGGACCGCATCTCGGAGGCCTGACCGGCGGCCTCCGCGCCCAGTTGGCAGGCCTGGTCGAGTTCGCCGAGACCGAGGCGGGCGGAGGCGAGGACGACACGGCAGAACAAGCGGCTGCGGGCGTAGGCGGGCGCACGCAGCTGCAGGGAGCGCTCGGCGTGCTGGGCCGCGGCCCGGTACTGCTGGAGGTCGCGGTGGCTGTGCCCGAACTCGTCGGCGAGCTGGGCCTCGTCGAAGAACCGCGCCCAGTGGGGGACCTCGTCCCCGGGGCGGGCCGTCTCCAGGGCGCGCTCGGCGCGGACCAGCGCGGCCGTGGAGGCCCGCACCTCGCCGAGCACCGCGTGCCCGCGCGCCTCGACGGAGTGCAGCAGTGACTGCACGACCGGCGGCACGGCCGACCCGACACCCTGCTGGGCGACGCGCGCGAGCTGCACGGCCTCGCGCCCATGTCCCAGATAGACCGCCTGACGGCTCATGGTGACGAGCACGTACGCCCCGTACGCCCGGTCCCCCGCCGCCTGCGCCAGCCTGAGCGCCTGCACGAAGTACCGCTGGGCGAGGCCGTGCGCCCCGATGTCGTACGAGGTCCAGCCGGCCAGCCGGGTCAGGTCGGCGGCGGCCGCGAACAGCCGGCGGCCGATCTGCTCGCCGTAGGCGCCGCGCAGCATCGGCTCGGCCTCGTGCTCCAGGTAGCGCACGAGGGCCTGGCGGGCGTGACCGCCGCCGTAGGCGTCGTCGAGGGCGCGGAACAGCTCCCCCACCGAGCGGAGGGCGGCGATGTCCCCGCCGGTGACCTTCTGGCCGGGGCCGCGCTCGGTCTGGCTGCGCTGCCGGGGGACGACCGGGCGGCCCTGCGGGGGGACCCGGGTCGCGCCCGGATCACCCCGGCCCACCCGGTCGTCGGCCCGGCCGATCAGCCAGTCCCGGCTGGGGACGACCAGCCCGGCGGGCGTGAACGCGATCTTGCGGAGTTCGGCATGGCTGCCGGAGTCCTTGCGCCACAGGCCGCCGACGATGTCGATGGCCTCCTCGGGGGTGGCGGCGAACTCCAGGCCCGCGTAGACGGGGGCGCAGGCGTCCAGGCCGAGGTCCTGGGCGGTGAGCCGGCGGCCGAGGCGGCGGGTGAACACCTCGGCGATGAGTGCGGGTGTCGTCCCCCGGGGCTGCTGACCACGCAGCCAGCGGGTGACCGACGTCTTGTCGTATCTGAGGTCGAGGCCGTGTTCGAGACCGAGCTGGTCCACACGGCGCGCTAGTCCCGCGTTCGAGAACCCCGCTTCTGCGATGAGGGCGGCGAGCTGGCGGTTGGGGGTGCGCTGCGCGGGTCGTTCCGTCATCTGCGGTGCGGTCTCCTGCCTTCCGGGTGTCGGCGGGGTTTCCCGGATTGCCTGGTGAGAAGCCTTTTGCGGCCTTGTGAACGGCGCGAATGTAGCGGAGAGTAAGCGTCCGATCGCACACTTCCGTGCCCATTCATCCGATCGTGTGAGGATTTGCCGCACGGCTGACGTGCCCGGCCTCCGACACGCGCCGGCTGGGCCCCTCGTACGCCCGGCGGCCGGAGCGTACGACGAGCGTCGGGCTCGGGCTCCGCGCCCTGTACGACGGGGGCCGGCACCGGTGCCGCGGACCGCTCGAACACCGCCCGGTCGCGCGGTCGTACAGTGGCTTGGGCGCGCCACGCGCCTGACAGGGCTATCGCGGTACCGCCGCCCGGCGGCACCGCCGAGGGAGGCGCTTGCCGTGAGTGGGTTGCGGTTCGTCCGCTTGGGGTTCGGCACGGAGGCCGTCGAGTACCAGGAGGCGTGGGACGAGCAGCGCCGGGTGCACGCGGCACGCTTCGCGGACGAGGTCCCCGACACCGTGCTGCTCCTGGAGCACCCGCCGGTCTACACGGCCGGCCGGCGCACGGCCGACAACGAACGCCCCCTCGACGGCACCCCCGTCATCGACGTCGACCGCGGCGGCAAGATCACCTGGCACGGTCCGGGTCAGCTGGTGGGGTACCCGATCCAGAAGCTCCCCCGTCCGGTGGACGTGGTCGCCCACGTGCGGCGCCTGGAGGAGGCGCTGATCCGCACGTGCGCGGAGTTCGGCGTGGAGACCACACGGGTGGAGGGCCGCAGCGGGGTGTGGGTGCTCGGCGACCCGGTCGAGCGGCGGCTCGGCGGGCTCTCGCTGGACCTCGACCCCCGGATGACCGACGACGAGTTCGATCCGCGGATGAACGGGCCGGAGTACGCGCCCTCCAACGCCGGGCAGCGGCGCGAGGACCGCAAGATCGCGGCGATCGGGATCCGGGTGGCGAAGGGGGTCACGATGCACGGCTTCGCGCTGAACGTGAACCCCGACAACAAGTGGTTCGACCGGATCATCCCGTGCGGGATCCGTGACGCGGGCGTCGCGTCCCTGGCGGGCGAACTGGGCCGGGACGTCACGATCGACGAGGTGCTGCCGGTGGCCGAGCGGCATCTGCGGGACGTCCTGGAGGACGCGGACCTGCAGCCGCGGGTGGTGGAGCGGACGTCGGCGTAGTCCGCGTCAGGGGGTAGGGGCCGGTTCGTCGGTGGGTGCGGGCCCGGTGGGGGTTGTTCGCGCGGTTCCCCGCGCCCCCAAGAGTCCAGGCGCCACCGGGCCGGCGGATGGGGGTCGTAGGGGCGCGGCCCCTGGGACGGGACGGGTAGGGGCGGCGGGGCGGGGGAATGCCGCCGTGGAGCCGAAGGTTGCCCACCCCGGGGACCGAGAACCGTACGGGCGTACCCTGGGGGACGCCGAAGAATCGAATGCACAGGGAGCCGATGTGTCCGCAGTCGCACCCGACGGACGCAAGATGCTGCGCCTGGAGGTCCGGAACAGCCAGACCCCCATCGAGCGCAAGCCCGAGTGGATCAAGACCCGGGCGAAAATGGGTCCCGAGTACACGAAGATGCAGGCCCTGGTGAAGGGCGAGGGGCTGCACACCGTCTGCCAGGAAGCCGGTTGCCCCAACATCTACGAGTGCTGGGAGGACCGCGAGGCCACGTTCCTCATCGGTGGCGACCAGTGCACCCGGCGCTGCGACTTCTGCCAGATCGACACCGGCAAGCCCGAGGCGCTGGACCGCGACGAACCCCGCCGCGTGGGCGAGTCCGTGGTCACCATGGACCTGAACTACGCCACCATCACCGGCGTCGCCCGTGACGACCTCCCCGACGGCGGCGCCTGGCTGTACGCCGAGACGGTCCGGCAGATCCACGAGCAGACGGTGGGCCGCGAGGACGGCCGGACCAAGGTCGAACTGCTGGCGCCCGACTTCAACGCCGTGCCCGAGCTCCTGGAGGAGGTCTTCGCCTCCCGCCCCGAGGTCTTCGCGCACAACGTCGAGACGGTCCCCCGGATCTTCAAGCGCATCCGCCCCGGCTTCCGCTACGAGCGCTCCCTGAAGGTCATCACCGAGGCCCGTGACTACGGTCTGGTCACGAAGTCGAACCTGATCCTCGGCATGGGCGAGACCCGCGAAGAGGTCAGCGAGGCGCTCAGGCAGCTGCACGACGCCGGCTGCGAGCTCGTGACCATCACCCAGTACCTGCGCCCGAGCGTCCGCCACCACCCCGTGGAGCGCTGGGTCAAGCCGCAGGAGTTCGTGGAGCTGAAGCAGGAGGCCGACGAGATCGGCTTCTCCGGCGTGATGTCCGGACCGCTCGTCCGCTCCTCGTACCGCGCCGGCCGGCTCTACCAGATGGCCATCGAGAAGCGGGGCTCGTACATCGCCTCGCAGGCCGTCTGACGCCTCCGTCGGCCACTCGGCCAAATGGCACGCAGTGCCATCAGGTCGTGTGAATCCCAGCACAAGTAGCTACTCGCCAGTAATGGCCGATTGACCGCGGTCCTGACCGTCCTCGCAGATGAGGGCACTGTCAGGGCCGCGTTCGGGTTTAAAGGGCGCGAAGCAAGGCTTCACCCTCGTTTGACCGGTCGGTCATGCCCTGGTAACACCAATCAGTGACCCTGGTTTCACACCCGGTACAGAGTCCTAGCCAGAGCAGCCATCCCGAGGGGGGACCTCCCATGCAGGCCGCACCCGTCCGCGCCACTCCGATCCCGTCGTTCACCGATGCACTCCGTGCCGTCGAGTCGCTGCTGCTGAGCAGCGGCCAGCGCACCGCCCGCCGCAACGCGTGGACCTCCGTGCTGGAGGACCGCCGCCGCGCCAAGGACCGCTTCGAGGCCGAGCGCGTCCTCGAGGCCGCCGTCGCCTCGCGCACCTCGTAACCGCCGCACCCCTCCGCACGACCCGTACACGGCACCACCCGTTCGCAGCAGACCCCGCTCGCAGCACCTCGTCGGCACCGCCGCCGCCCGGCGCCGCTTCCCCGGCGCAGCCGCCGGTCTCCGGTCCCCACCGGCACCGCCGTCGTCCGCGCTCCCCCGGACACGTAGACTTCGTGCCATGGCGAGGAAGGAACCCGCAGCGGACGCTGCGAACCCCGGGCGACTCAAGCAGATCGCTCTGACGTACAAGATGACCCGCAGGGCCGACAAGAAGATCGGTCTTGTACTCGCGGCTGTCGGAATCATCACCTTCGGTGTCTTCCTCGCGATCGGTTTCTTGATCGGTCACCCCATCTATCTCGGCATCCTCGGCCTTCTGCTCGCCTTCCTCGCGACGGCGATCGTGTTCGGACGGCGGGCCGAGCGGGCCGCGTTCGGGCAGATGGAGGGCCAGCCGGGTGCCGCCGCGGCGGTGCTGGACAACGTGGGCCGTGGCTGGACCACGACCCCCGCGGTGGCGATGAACCGCAGCCAGGACGTGGTGCACCGCGCCGTCGGCAAGGCCGGCATCGTCCTGGTCGCCGAGGGCAACCCGAACCGGGTGAAGAGTCTGCTGGCCGCCGAGAAGCGGAAGATGGCCCGCATCGTGGCGGACGTCCCGGTGCACGACCTGGTCGTGGGCACCGGCGAGGGCCAGACCGAGCTGAAGAAGCTCCGCACGACCATGCTCAAACTGCCGCGCGTGCTCTCCGGCCCCCAGGTGACCGCCACCAACGACCGGCTGCGTGCGATGGGCGACCTGATGAGCAACATGCCGCTCCCCAAGGGCCCGATGCCGAAGGGCATGCGCATGCCGAAGGGCGGCCCGAAGGCCCGCTGACGAGACGCCGTACGACGAGGGGGCGCCCGGAGTGATC
>NZ_JBHVDD010000128.1:0-19656 GCF_042802995.1 Streptomyces sp. NPDC057438 | reverse complement strand
GCGGGGGCCCGCGCGGCCCCCGGGGCCCGGGGCCCCCCCCACTCCCGTCTGGCGTCTTGCCGACGGGGATTACCAGCGATACCAGCGGCCTCGCGTCCCGCTCGGTCCGGTGGAGCGGGCGAGGAAACCGACCAGCCAGATCACCAGGACGATCACGGCGATCCACCACAGGGCCTTCAGGGCGAACCCGGCGCCGAAGAGGATCAGGGCGAGCAGCAGAACGAGTAGCAGGGGAACCATAGTTATCAACCTCCGTCCCGCCGTGTGCCCCGTCCTGTTCTCCGCACACGCCGAGAATTTATCTGTTTCTTATCCGCCGCTCGGGGCATCGGACCGGACGGCCAGCAGTCGGCCCGGCCTCGCACAAGGCCGTCATCGAGGGGCCAGGAGGCCAGGGCTCAGAACTCCTATCGCAATGACTTCAGGCGTCTCCAGCAGATGAGTGCGCATCCGAGGGTGAGGAAGGCTTCGTGGATGTCGTCGCGTATCTCCCAGCGGATCCGCAGGCGACGGAACCAGTGCAGATGGGCGAACGCGCGCTCGACGACCCAGCGTTGGGTGCCCAGGCCGGAGCCGTGCTCGGTGCCGCTGCGGGCGATCGACGGCTTCACGCCGAGGTCCCAGACCAGGCGGCGGTACTTGTCGTGGTCGTAGCAGCGGTCGCCCAGCACCACGTCCGGGCGGCGCCGGGGGCCGGCCGTGCTTGCCCCGCACCGGCGGCACGGCCTGGAGAAGAGGGATCAGCTGGGTGACGTCGTTGCGATTGCCGCCGGTCAGGGTGGCGGCGAGCGGAATGCCGGTGGCGTCGGTGATCAGATGATGTTCGCTGCCGGTTCTGCCCCGGTCGACAGGGCTTCGTCCGGTCTTGGCTCCCCCTCTAACGCCCGGATGTGGGAGCCGTCGACCGCCGCCCCAGGGCGACGGCATCTCACGACGAGTCTTTCAGAAGGCCGAGGCAGCCCTCGCGCGGCAGATCCAGAGCAACGGTGGAGAAGCGTGCCGGCTGGCCGGCGATACCTGGACTCCGTACGAGAAGCAGCGGGACACCGAACGCCAGCCGCTCATCTACGAGAAGGCTTGGCGGGACGCCGCCTGGCTCCCGAGCGGGCTGCTGCGCCGCCTCGGACTCCTCACACCGTCACCGTCCCCCAGGTCGTCACCGGGCCTGTCCGCCGGGCGGGCGCCGAGATCTTCACGGCAGGCGGATGAGCGTGCCGCCCGGGTGGCCGGAGGCACTCCGCTGACGGACCTTGGCGGCGTCGGCGATCATGGGGGATCACGCAGGTCACTGCGACGCTGCTGGACTCCTCCTGCGGGCCCGGTCCTCAGGGTGTGGGCTGTGGGTGCGGCTGGTTGTAGCGGGCGGCGGGAGTGGGGCGGTTGCCGCCCGCGAGCAGGGCGGCCTCGGCGGCCAGGAAGGCGTCGAGCGCGGCGGTCTGGTCCTCCAGGCCCGGTATGCAGATCGTCTCGCCCAGGCGCAGGCCGGCGAGGCTGGCTCCGGCCACGCCCTCCGCAGTCATGGCGGAGGGGATGTTTCCGTATCCGCCGGCGAACTCCGTCGCCACGATGCCCGGGCAGACCACCTGGGTGCGGATGGGGGTGTCGGCGAGTTCGTGGGCGAGGGTGCGGGTGAAGGCGACGGTGGCGGCCTTGGCGGCGTTGTAGATGGTGCGGGGCGGCATGTGCGGGTTGCTCTGGCCGGCGCTGAAGGCCAGCAGGGAGGCGACCGTGACGATGGTTCCTTCCCCTGCGGTCAGCATGCCGGGCAGGGCGGCGCGCGCGAGCTGGATGGACGCCACGCCGTTGAGGGTGAGCAGGCGGTCGATCTCCTCCGGGGCGACCTCGGCGAGTGGCGCGTAGCCGCCGTCTCCCGCGTTGCTGATCAGCAGCCGGACATCGCCGACTGCCAGGCGCTTGGTCACCGAGGTGAGGCCGTCGTGGTTCCCGAGGTCCGCGGGAAGGACCTCCACGGCGGCGCCGGCCGCGCGGAGTTCGTCCGCGAGCGCGGAGAGGCGGTCGGCCCTTCGGGCCACCAGGACGAAGTCGTAGTCGGCCGCGAGGAGGCGGGCGTAGGCGGCGCCGATACCGGAAGAGGCTCCGGTGATGAGAGCAAGAGTACGAGACATGAGGACAGCTTTATTCAAACGCCTGCGTCATGTCAAACGTTTGATTCTCGGCCGGTGTCGTATTCTCCCCGCATGACGCTGCATGACGAGGGCCCCGTCGGCGCCGACGCACTGGACCGGGTGACCTGGGCACTGCGGCGGGCGGAGTTGGCCGTGACCGCCCTGAAGGAGCAACGGCTGCGCTCGCTGGGCATGGCGGCGGCACACTATTCCCTGCTCATCGCCGTCCACGTCGAGCCCGGCCTGGCCGGAGCGGAACTGGCCCGCCGCCTGAACGTCACCCCGCAGGCGGTGGCCTCCCTGGTGACCCGACTGGAGGGCCGGGGCCAACTGGAACGCCGGCCACACCCACGCCACCGACACGTGCAGGAACTCCACCTCACCGACGCCGGCCGCGACGCGCTGCGCAAGGCCGACTCCGTGATCGCGGAGATCGAACAACAGATCACCGAGAAGCTCGGCGCCAAGGACTCCACCCAACTGCAGGCGCTCCTCGGTCAGGTGACCGACGCGATACAACAGGTGCAACCCGCGGGCCCCCTCAACAGACCCGTCACCCTGCGCAAAGACGGCACACCGGGGTGACCGCGCGAGCAGCCGACACGCCACGATCACCTTGGACGAAGAAGCCCCGCGTCGTCACCGAACCAGCCTGAACCTGTCGAACGAGTCGTGGAAGCGCCACATGCTCAGCCTGGAGCTGGCGGGGTGGGATCCGCGCGGCCGGCCTGTTTGCCGAACTCGAGGTGTCGGCGGAAGACGGCTCCTGGCGCGGCGGCGTCATGGCTTCCTCGCGGGACGGAAACCAGCGCAATGGCACGGGAGGGCCTCGCTCACTCTCGGCTTCGCTCGAGCGTGACCTACCTGGGTGGCTTTGGCGATCGGATGGAGGCAGGCCACAGAGGCAGCATCGCCGGCGGCGCGCACGGCGAGCTGTTCGGCTTCGGTGACCACTTCCTTTGACGGGGAACCCCCTGCTTGAGCGATCCTGCATTCCGGCCGCACTGTCTGGTGCCCTCAGGAGCGCCAGTGGTGTACGGCGGGTGCGGTTGCCGTGAACGGCGGCCAAGGGGTGTCGGTGGTCGGGGTGCCGGTGCGGATGAAGCTGAGCCAGGCGGTGCGCAGGGCTCGGCCCAGGGTGTCGATGTCGTGCGAGTCGGCGCCGGCGAGCATCGGGGCGGTGGCCCAGTCGGCATCGGTGCCGAACAGGAAGGGCAGTTCGATGCAGTGGGTGGCGCCGAAGGGGGAGGCGGGGGCGGCGTAGTCGAAACGGTAGGTCCACACGCGGGCGCCCGCCTTGCTCAGCAGGGCAGCCAGGCGGCGGGCGGGACGGTCGAAGAGGGCCGCACCCGCGGCTCGTTCCGCAGCGTCCGCAGTCGCCGCACCCAGTGCCGGGACCCGGCGCAGGCGGCGCAGCGCCGGGTTCAGGGCGTAGAAGGCGCTCATCTCCCGCCCGGTGGTGCCGATGATGACGTCCAGACCGGGAGCTCGGCCTGCCAGGCACGCGGCCCAGCGTGCTGCGTCCGGGAGCGGGCCGACTCCGGCGACCGGCCTGAACAAGGGGACCGCACGGAGCCCGAGTCTGCCTGCCGCCTCGCGCGCGAGCGCGGTCTGGGCGTCCAGGACATCGGCGACGGGGACAGTACGCGGGTCTGCGCCGAGCCGGGTGAGAAACCCTTCGGCGGCCTTCCGGGCGGTGCGGGCGCTCCCGAGGCCGAGAGCGGCGGGGGAACTTTGAACGACGGCCCGGCGGAACAGTCCCTCGGCGTCGGGCATGCCCAGCAGACACTGCACGGTGTGGGCCCCGGCGGACTGACCGGCTACGGTCACCGCGTCCGGGTCACCGCCAAACGCGGCGATGTTCTCGCGCACCCACCGCAGCGCGGCGAGCTGGTCGGCCAGACCCAGATTGCCTTCGGAGATCCCTGGTGCGCGCAGATAGCCAAGCACGCCAAGCCGGTAACTGACGGAGACGACGACCACGTCGCCCTCGCGGACGAGTCGGCGGCCGCCGTACCACTTCCAGGAGCCGGCGCCCGAAACCCAGGCACCGCCGTGGAACCACACCAGCACCGGCCGGGACCGGTCGTCCACACCGGGGGTGGTAATGGTCAGGTTCAAGCAGTCCTCGCCCTGCTCGTGCGGCTCGGGGACGCCCATCACGGGCTCCAGCCGGGACGGCCGCTGCGGGGCGATCGGGCCGTCGGCTGTGGCGTCCCGCTCCCCGCTCCAGGCGGGCACTGGTTGGGGCGGGCCGAACCGCTTGCAGGTGGCGTAGCGCACGCCCCGGAAGACGGCCACACCGTCCTCGACCCGGCCACGCAGCACGCCGCTGGTGGTCTTTGCCGTGGTGAGCATGGGCAGCCTCCGCAGGTTGCGTCCATCGCAAGTCGACTTGCGATGGACCCAGTGAAGCTCGCCGTGATGGTTTATCGCAAGTGTGCTTGCGATAATGGGAGGTATGAGACCACCGCACCCGGCTCCCGCGCACCGCCGTGGCGCGGCCGTACACCGAGCCGTCCTCAAGGCCACCACCGAACTCCTGGCCACCGAGGGCCTGGCGGGCACCCGTATCGCGGAGATCGCCGCCCGTGCCGGTGTGCACGAGACCTCGGTCTACCGGCGGTGGGGCACCCGGACCAACCTGATCCTCGAAGCCCTCTCGGACCGCCTGGACGCCGAATTGCCCCTGCCTGACACCGGCTCCACGCACGAGGACCTGACCACCTTCTTCACCGCGCTCGCCGGGTTCCTCACCACGCCCACGGGCCAGTCGCTCGCCCGTCTCGCCCTCGCCGCAGCGGACGACGAGCCTCAGTCCGTCCAACTCCGCAACCAGTTCTGGACCGCCCGCCTGGACCGCGCCCGCATCCTCGTCCAACGCGGCACAGACCGCGGCGACCTCCCACCGGACAGCAACCCCGAGTTCCTCCTCGAAGCCCTGACCGGCCCCCTCCACCTGCGCATCGTGCAGCGCGACCAGCCCGCAGGGCACGCCTATGTGAGTCGACTCGTGGACCTGGTACTGGCCGGCGCCCGCTCAGCACCACCCGACAACCACACCAGGTCAAACCGCTGAGGGAAAGAAGCAGAGCCATGCACGGGGCGTCGCATCCGACGTCGAGAACGACGAGGATGTCCGCGTCGCCCTCGCGCCACCGCCCGCCGGCGATCAGATCCCTGACGACGCGGCGCTCACCTGGACGGCGGCACCCAGCATGGTCGGGCCGACGCTGATCCCCGACGTCGACAGCCAGCCGATGGCACTGTTCGAGGAGCGCATCGTCCGTATCGACGAAGACACCGCTCGCCTGCGCTACTGACCGTACGAAGCCCACAGCCAACACATGGTGTAACACGGGATAGCGTGAGCGGGGGACGGCCCAAACGACGAAACGACCCGGCGAGCGCGGTCACGCGCACCATCACCGATACCAGCGAGGCCTTCGCTCACGTTTCCGAGCACGACAAAGGCGGCATCGCCGCTATGGGCGCTCAGGAACGCAGGTAGGCCAGCACCGCGCGCACCCGGCGGTGGTGGTCGGTGTCCTCGACGTACAGGCCCAACTTGGCAAAGATGCTGCGGACGTGATTTTCCACCGCGCCGCCGCTCACCACGAGTTTGCGCGCGATGGCCTGGTTGGAGTGCCCCTCGGCCATGAGCCCGAGCACCTCCCGCTCCCGCGCGGTCAGCGTCGCCAGGGGGTCGTTGCCACGGCGCTGAACCATCAGCTGGGCCACCACCTGCGGATCGAACACCGTCCCTCCGGCGGCGACCCGCCGCAGCCCGTCAATGAACTCGTCGACGTCCACCACCCGGTCCTTCAGCAGGTAGCCCACGGCTCCCCTGGCGTCGGCCAGCAGATCCTCGGCATAGGAGGCCTCCACATACTGCGACAGGATCAGCACCGGCGCACCGGGAACCCGCTTGCGGGCCGCGACCGCGGCCTTCAGACCCTCGTCGGTGAACGAGGGGGGCATCCGCACATCCACCACCGAGACGTCCGGGCGGTGCTCGACCATGGCAGAGACGAGGCTGTCGCCGTCGCCCACCTCGGCGACCACCTCGAACTCGAACTCCTCCAGCAGCCGGACCAGTCCGGAACGGATCAGCACGGCGTCGTCGGCGACCACTACCCGCATGGGACCTCCATCACTACCACCGTCGGGCCTCCCTCGGGGGAGTGCACCACGAAATCGCCCTCGACCGACCTGGCGCGGTCGGCCAGCCCCGTGAGGCCGTGCCCCTTGGCCAGGTGGGCGCCGCCGATGCCATTGTCGGACAGGGTCAGGATCAGCCGGTTCGCGGTCCGGGACAGGGTGAGGCGCGCAGAGTCGGCGCGGCTGTGCTTGGCGACGTTCGTCAAGGCTTCGGCGGCCACAAAGTACACGGTGTTCTCCACCGCGGCGGAGAAGCGGTCCGGGACCGAGGCGTCCAGTTCCACCGGCACCGGGCTGCGGGCCGCCAGGGCCTGGGCCAACCCGCGGTCGGTGAGTACCGGGGGCGCAAGCCCGCGCGACAGCGTGCGTAGCTCCTCCAGGGTCTCCCGAGTTTCGGAAATGGCGCCCGTGATGGTGGCCTGTGCCGCGTTCGGGTCCTTGGCGAGCTGGCGCTGCGCCCGCGACAGCTCCATGGCCAGGTACACGAGCCGCTGCTGGGGCCCGTCGTGGATATCGCGCTCCAGGCGCCGCATCGCGCCCGCCTCGGCCGAGGCGGCGGCGGCCCGCCCTTCGGACAGGTCAGCGATACGCTCGTGCAACTCGCCGACCGCCGTCAGCAGGACGCGCCCCAGGTTCGCTCTTGCCAGAGCGGCGCCGCGCACGACGAACGGCAGGGCCAGGGCGAACAGCGCGCCGATCGTCACGTAGAACGCTGACGCGAACAGGTAGTTCTCCACCCCGACCAGCTTGGGAAGCTTCTGCAGGTTCTCGAGGCCCACCGCCTCGTGGATGATCCATCCGTACAGCGGCCAGGTGAGCGTGGACAGCGTCACCCACCACCACACCACGGTGATCACGAACATGATCACAGATACGGGAAGGATCACGATCCCGTACAGGAGGTCCAGCCAATACTGGCCGCCGAAAAGCGGGGTGATGCTTCGCCGGAAGACACCCGAACCCGCGGCAGGCTTGTTGTACACCGGCCGAGCCACGGAATGGCCCAGGACTTCCGGCAGGGCGCGGCGCTCGACCTCGGCGAATCCGCGGGCGATCCGCAGGGCGAGCGCCAGGACCGGCAGTCCGATGCCGATGACCGACGTGACCACGCCGAGTCCCAGGACGGGGATGATCAGGGTCACGCTGATCAAGGCCAAGGGGAGGGTGGACAGCGAGTAGAGGGTGAAGGCGCCGACTCGGCGCACTCTCGGGGGCATGCCCGCATATTAGGCGGCGGGTTGCGGGCGGATGATCCGGGCAGGCATGCCGGTTCGGGGTAGGGCCGGCACTACCTCTGGCGACGGCGCGGTACCGGTGACGGCGTCGCCGGTACCGGCCCGTCACCGCGGCTCCGGCATCGTTGAGGAGCGCATGAGGTGACGGCGATCCGCATGTACCTCGCGCTGCCGCAACGCACGTGGCCGCACTCTTCATCATGCCGTTGAAGCCCACCCACCGGTGCGAGCCGGACAGCCCTCGGCCGGTGGTGGTGCCTGCACCATCCCGCACTGGTGTGCGTGCGGGATGTCTGCTCCCCTGGCGCGGCTCCTAAGTTGTTGCTGCCGGTCACGAGCGCGCTGGGCGGCGTGGCGCACCAGGGGCTGGATCGGGGTTCTGGCACGTGCCTTCCCGAAGGTCCCCGGCCGACCACCGGCCGAGCCGGACACATGACGACGAACGCCTTCGCTCGTTCAATTCTTCAGATAGGAACACCATGATCTCCGCGAAAGGCCTGCATAAGAGATACGAGAAGACCGTCGCGGTGGACGATCTGTCCTTCGAGGTCCGGCCAGGGGTGGTCACGGGCTTCCTCGGTCCCAATGGCTCGGGGAAGTCCACCACCATGCGGCTGATGGTCGGCCTCGACCACGGCGGGGGCGAGACCCTGTTCGACGGTGAGCGGTTCGCCTCGATCCGTCGGCCGATGAACCACGTCGGCACCCTGCTGGAGGCCAAGCAGTTCCACCCCACCCGCTCGGCCCGCAACCACCTGAAGATGCTCGCCTCCGCCAACGGCATCGCCAACGCCAGGATCGATCGGGTCCTGGAGCTGGTCGGGCTCGGCTCGGCCAAGCGCAAGAAACCCAAGGGCTACTCGCTGGGCATGGCACAGCGCCTCGGCCTGGCGCAGGCGCTGCTGGGCGACCCGCAGACGCTGATGCTGGACGAGCCGACCAACGGCCTGGACCCGCACGGCATTCACTGGATGCGCGATCTACTCAAGAGCCTGGCCGCCGAGGGCCGCACCATCTTCGTCTCCAGCCACCTGCTCTCGGAGATGCAGCTGATGGCCGACGAGCTGGTCGTCGTCGGCCGCGGTCACATGATCTTCAACGGCGACGTCGACCAGTTCGTCCGCGAGTTCACCACGTCCACAGTGATCGTGCGCAGCCCCTTTGCCGACGCCTTTGTCCCCGCCCTCGAAGCCAAGGGCGGGGACGTGACCAAGGGCGACGACGGCGAACTGGTCGTCTCGGAAATGGAGATCGGCATGGTCGGGCACCTTGCCTTCACCGAGGGCATCGAGCTCACGGAGCTCTCCAGCCGCTCGGCCTCGCTCGAAGAGGCCTTCATGTCCGCCACCGGCGCCGCAGAGCAGTTCGTCGCCGAAAAGCCGATCCAGACCGCTCAGACCCCCGAAGGTGCCCAAAATGCTTGATGCGCTCAGATTCGAATGGACGCGGCTGCGTACGCTCCGCTCGACCTACTGGATGGTCGGCTCCGGCCTGGTGGCCTCCGCCGTGATCCCGCTGGTCCTTGGCCTCGGCGCCAGCGACGAGCCGCTCCATGCCGACGCCGTGAACCTCAGTGTCAACGGCGGGGCGAGTTTCGTGATCCCGTTCCTGGCGGTGTTCATGGCCGTGGTCGGTATCTTCGCGACCGGCCACGAGTACCGGCACGGCACGATCCAGCCGACCCTGACCGCGCTTCCGCAGCGCTCGCGCCTGATCCTGGCGAAGATCCTGACCGTCACGGCGCTGACCGCCGTGGCCACGCTGGTGTCGATAGCGATCAACGCAACCCTGGTACTCGCGTTCTGGGGCGAGGTCCCGGGCCTGTTCGACGACCCCGTACGCTCGGCGCTGCTGGGGTACCTGGCCTACAACCTGATCTACGCACTGGTCGGGCTCGGCCTGGGGTTGCTGTTCCGCGGCGTGCCCGCGGCGCTGGTGGTCATCTTCCTGATGCCGCTGATCATCGAGACCCTGATCGTCGGGCTCACCTTGGTCCCAGCCCTGGAATGGCTGGCGCCGGCCGTGAAGTTCCTGCCGTTCACCGCCGGCGAGGAGCTGATGTTGACCAGCCCGGCGAACTTCGGTCCCGCAGCTCCGGACTTCGACTTCTTCGACCGCTGGGCCTCGGGTGGCGTGTTCGCGGTCTTCGCAGCCCTGATCACCAGTGCCGCCTGGATCCTGTTCAAGAAGCGCGACGCGTAGTCCCACGACGACGAAGGGCCTGGAGCATCGCTCCGAGCCTGACGTCTGTGGTGGTACCAGCGGCGCGAGACCAGACCGAGATGATGTCCGCCGTCGTGCCCGGTTCCGGTGCCCCGGCACGACCCCGACAGCATGCGCGCCAGGGTCACCGAACGATGGCCGAAGGCGACCCTGCCACCAAGAAATCGCTCGCGCAGAAACTCGTCGAGGGAGTCCGCATCTGCGGACCCCGCCAGATCCAACCCCTCTTCCGCGTCCCCGCCAGCAAACACAGAACTCTGCCCCACAGGACGAGGTTCGTACAGTGTGCAGCTATGGGGATTTGAACCCAGACCTCTCCCGCACCGGGTCGACCCCGACGTCCCCGTCGAGGATGTCGCGAACGCGGTCGCAGAGCTCGTACAGGCGGGTAAGGTACGCCACTTCGGCCTGTCCGAAGCCGCCGCGGCGACGATCCGCAGGGCCCACGCCGTCCGTCCCGTGACCGCCGTGCAGAGCGAGTACTCCCCGTGGATCCGCGACCAAGAATCCGAGGTACTGCCCACGCTCGCCGAACTCGGCATCGGGTTCGTGCCGTTCAACCCGCTCGGCAAGGGTTTCCTCACCGGCCCCGTCGACACCACGACCGCGTTCACCGAAGGTGACATCCGCGCCTCCATCCCGCGGTTCGACCAGGACAACCTCGCCGCCAACCAGGTCCTGGTCGACCACGTCGCCATGCTCGCCCGCGCCAGGAACGCTACTCCCGGGCAGGTCGCCCTGGCCTGGCTCCTCGCCCAACCCCGGATCGTTCCGATCCCCGGCACCCGCCGCATCGAACGCTGGAGCGGCCCGCATCGGCGTGCACGGCGACCGCTACAACGACCAGCACATGCGCCTCGTCGGCAAGTGGGAGGGACGACCGTCTCCTCTTCTCCGACAGTGGGATGACTGACGGTGGCTCGGCAAGGCGCCCGCGCCGCCACAGTTCACCCAAGTGACAAAAAAGCATGCACGCTTGATTTATGTAGTCCCGACTGGCACGCTCGCTCCACACCTGACCCTTGAGCGTGGACCGGATCAGCTGCCGCCTTGCGCATGCCGGTTGAGGACGGAACGGAGAGGAAAGCCATGGAGCTGGCCACCACCCTTGAGTACGCCGAGAACAACCCTCTGAAAGCTGTCGAGGAGGTCGTCCGGCTGGAGAAGGCGGGCCTCGACGCCGTCTGGGTGGCCGAGGCGTACGGCTTCGACTCACCGACCCTCATGGGCTACATAGCCGCCCGTACCGAGCGCGTGAACATCGGCTCGTACATCATCAACGTCTTCTCCCGCACGCCCGCGCTAATCGCCCAGACCGCCGCCGGACTCGACGGCGTCTCCCGGGGCCGCGCCCTGCTCGGGCTCGGCGCGTCCGGCCCGCAGGTGGTCGAGGGGTGGCACGGCAAGCCCTACGACAAACCCCTCGGCCGCACCCGCGAGACCGTCGACCTGTGCCGCCGGATCTGGCGGCGAGAGGTGATCGAGCACCACGGCATCGTCGACATGCCGCTGCCGGCCGAGAAGGGCGGCAAGCTCGGCAAGCCGCTGAAATTCCTCAACCATCCGGTGCGCAGCGAGATACCGATCTACCTCGCGGCACTGGGTCCGGCCAACGTCCAGATGACCGCGGAGATCGCCGACGGCTGGCTGCCGCATCTCTTCATCCCCGAGAAGGCCGGCCAGGTGTGGGGCGACGCACTCGCCGAGGGACTAGCCCGCCGGCCCGCGGAACGCGGCAATCTCCAGATCGTGGCGGGAGCCCTTCTTGCCGTCGGCGAGGACGCGGCGGCCGCCCGCGACCTGGCCCGCCCGATGATCGCCCTCTACCTCGGTGGCATGGGCGCCAAGGGCAAGAACTTCTACAACGACCTGGCCCGCGCCTACGGATATGAAGAGGCCGCCGAGAAGGTCCAGGACCTCTATCTGTCGGGGAAGAAGAAGGAGGCGGAGGCCGCTGTCCCCGATGAGCTGACCGAACTGCTATCGCTGTGCGGCCCCGAGGGGTACGTACGCGAACGCATCGAGGCGTTCCGCTCCGCCGGTGTCACCCAGTTGAACGTCCGTGTCATCTCCCCTGAGCCCGCCCGCCTCGTCGAGAAGGTCAAAGGCTGGCTGTGACCGGCTGCTCCCCACCACCCCCGCGGGATCGTCGAACCGAGTCGGCACCACACCGGGCTTCCCGGACAGCGGGATGAGCTGGCGTCGCCCATTGCCATCCCGCCCCCTGGCCGCGCGGTTCATGTTCTCGGCCGATGGGGTACAGGCTGCAGAAGCCGTTCCGCGTCACCGCGCTCCCCTGCAAGCGCGGTGACGAACCCGCAGGAGATGGGACGAGACCTGGACGGACGCTCTCTCTCCACCGAAGTGGCGGGCGGGTTCACATGGCCCTGGTCGGCGTGTGGACCGAGTCGCGGGAGATCCTCATCTGCCGGGGGGTCCGGTTCGCCGAACACAGCGCGTAAAGACACCTCGTACATGTACTTCCGAATGCATCTGGCACCTGAATGTCCACCGGGGCGTTGTCACGTTGTTGGATGTGGGGCGTCTGATGGTGTGACGGGGCATGGAGGAGTCGGGTTCCGGATGTGTGCTCATCGCGCGGTGGGCAGGCCGGCGGCTCCGGTGATCTGTTCCCAGATCGCGAAGGGGACGGTCATCTCGGCTGGATAGTGGGATGCGGGGATCAGATGGCGGCGGGCCGGAAGTGGGGCGAGATGCCGCTGAACGCGGACAGAAACATTCACGGGCCCCTTTTTTTGATGCGCGGCCACTCGTGCGCGAATCCAGCGGGCGATCTCCGAGTCGTCCCGCTCGACCGCCCGCCGCTCGGGCCGTTGCAGGCTCCATCCGAGCCGGCCGGTCAGCAGCCGCCACACCGACGCCCTCGACAACACCACCCCCGTTGCCCGGGTGACGACCGCGCCGACTCGTTCCAGGGTCCACAGGTCGGCCTCGAAACCATGAGCCCGGGCACCTTGCTCCAACGCGGCCCGGACCATCTCGACCTGGGCGCCGTCCAGCTCGGGTGGGCGTCCCGCGGCTGAACGTCTCCGCAGGCCCGAAGCACCGTCTCGCTCCCACACCCGCCGCCAACGCCGCACACTCCCGGCACACACCCCCCACCGCCCTCGCGATCTCCGCATTCGACACGCCGCCCTCGAACAACTCGACTGCCCGAACACGACACGCCTCCGCCAACTGAGGCCGCGACAAAGGAGGAAGGGAGAAGCCGGCAACCGAAGGGGAAGGTTGATATGCCACCCCGACAACCTCCCACCCCCACGGCCACCACACCCACCGAACCTACGAAAAGATCAGTAGGGGGTGAGAAGGTGAAGGGCTTCCGCAGTTTCATCCTGCGCGGCAACGTGGTCGACCTGGCCGTCGGCATCGTCATCGGGGCAGCGTCCACCGCCGTGGTGAACGGCTTCGTCAGCGCCTTCCTGACACCACTCGTCGGACTGGCCACCGGTGCCACCGGCGACATGAGCCACAAGACCTTCGCCGTCGCGCCGCCAAGTTCCCCTACGGCGCCTTCATCAACGCGGCGATCAGCTTCCTCCCCCTCGCCCTGTACTTCCTGGTCGTGCTCCCGATCAACAACTCCACGAACGCCTCGCCCCGCACCACGACGGCCAAGCCCCCCAACGGGACTGCCCCGAATGCCTCAGCCCCCGCACCCGCCCAGGCCCGACGCTGCGCCTCCTGCACCGTCTCCCTGCCCGCCGTCCCGCTCAGGCTGCGGAGACAACCCAGCGCGCCCGGTGACCCGACTCCATGGCCCGGCCTGGGTTGCCGGGCCCGTCGCGGGCATGTCCGTGGTGACCGCAGTTACCGACGGCGCCCGATGCCGAACCCGCTGCGTGGCGGGCCAGCGCCGCGTGCAGTTCCCCGTGAAGGACATCGGGCAGCGCGCCCAGGCACTGAGTGGGGAACCGTGTCGTCACCTCCGCGGGGCACCACACGCTTTGCCCAGCCTGCCAGTAACACCGGCGAAAGCATCGACCCACACGTGCCTGAGGACACGATCGACCGCGCGTTACCTCACCCGTGACGCTCACACCCGGGGCGGGTTACGGCCGACGACAGCGTCCGGTCCCCCGGAACGATGCTGGTTCAATCGACATTCTCGGGATCCGCGGTCCCCGAGCGCTATCCGTAACCGCCGATGAACGGCGCCGGCTCCCACGTACAGAAACCGGCGTTCTGCCGCCTGGATACACTGCCCTGTCGGGTGGGACTTTCCTCTGCCCGTGCCGGGACGGCGCAGGCGGCTGATGTGAAGGAGTCCGAACGTGGATGCCCCACATGTGGTGGGCGGGTCCCCGGCGGTGCCCGGGAGTGCCGCGTTGGAGGTGAGCCCGTTGCCCGGCGGTCGTTGTGGGATACGTGCCCGTGGTGAGATCAGCGCCCCCACTCGCACGGCTTGGGAGCGGGCCCTGTCCGAGCTGGCCCGGCGCCACGCGGGCGTGTCGTACGTGGAGCTGTCGGATGTGGCGTTCGTCGATGTGGCCGGGGTGACCGCGCTGGCGGTCACCGCCATGAACCTGCCCGACGGGAAGGTTGTGGTGGAAAAACCCCCGCCGCAGCTGCCGCGGGTTCTGGAGATGTTCTGGCCGGGCCTGGACCGGATCGAGGTGGCTCTGTGATGAGAACGGTGACCACCCACGAGGCGTTCGTTCACCCTGCCCTCTTCTACCGCACCGAGCAGGAGTACACGCGCCAGACGGTGGCCTTCCTGCGCGAGGGCCTGACCAACGGCGAGCCGATGGCCGTGGCGGTGCCCGGCCCCAACCTGGGGCTGATCAAGGCGGGTCTGGGCGGGGATGCCGAGGGCATCCTGTTCCTGGACATGACCGAGGCCGGCCGCAACCCGGGACGGATCATCCCCAAGGTGCTGCGCGGATTTGCCGACGCCCACCCCAAGGGGCGTGTGCGGATCATCGGCGAGCCGATCTGGGCCGGGCGCAGCGCGGTGGAGTACCCGGCGTGCGCGCAGCACGAGGCGCTGATCAACGCCGCGTTCGAGGGCCGGGCGGTGACGATCCTGTGCCCCTACGACGAGGTGCGGCTGGATCCGCAGGCGATCGCCGATGCGCGGGTCACCCATCCGACCCTCATCAGCGGGGAGGGCCATGAGTCGGTCAGCGACGCCTACGACTGGCAGGCGGTCGTCGACCGGTACAACCAGGCGCTTGTTCCTGCACCGGACGCCGCGGCCTTCTCCTACGGTGCTGAGGACCTTCCGGCGGTCCGCCAGTTCGCTCTCGCTCAGGCGACGCGGCTGGGCCTGGCCGGGGAGCGGCTGATGGATGTGGAGCTGGCGGTCGCGGAGCTGACGACCAACAGTGTGGTCCACGGCGGAGGCCGCGGGACACTCGCCGTCTGGGCCGAGCAGGGGCAGCTGGTGTGTGAGGTCCGCGATGCTGGCCGGCTGACCGATCCGCTGGCCGGCCGCCGCCCGCCGCAGCGCGACCAACTGGGCGGCCGGGGCCTGATGCTGGTCCACTACGTGACCGACCTGGTGCGCGTGCACACCGGCGACGACGGCACGACCCTGCGCTTCTACCTCAGCTTGTGACAGCGCGCGCGGCGGCCACCTGTCCGGTTGGCCGCCCGCCTCGCCTCTGCCGCAAGCAGGACACCCTGCAACGTGGGGTGACATTCCCCAGCTCCTCTCGGTGCGACGGGGACGCCGGCTCGGGGCGCGCGATGCCAGCGTGCGGGATGGCGCCACCGACCGTTCGAGGGTGCAGGTTCGACGATCGAGGGCCAGGCGGTACTCTCGCGCTTCGGCCAACCTCCCTCGACGGCCGGGCCGCTGCCTGCGGGAATGCTCGCTGCCGCCAGCGCTGCGGCCTCGCCGGCGCTGAGGCGGGCACCGAGCACACGTGACGGTGTCTGCGCAGCTTCCCGTGCGACCACATTCCGCAGCCCGTCTACTGTCGGAATCACACACGGAAGCTCCTCATAAAAACGGATCAGCGGTGCTGCTGAACAGGCTGAACTGGCCGTGCGACGGCCACGGGAAGAAGACACGCAGGGCCGGCTGCGCATAGAGAGCCTCGGCAAGCTCGGCGTCGCCCGATCTCCTGCGCGGGCCCAGCCTGACGCAGGACGAGACGGAAGCCGCTGTCGCCTGCTTGCTCACCGCCGCCATCAAGGACCCAGACGACACCGTCCGCGAGAGTGCCCTCAACGCATCGGTAACGCCTCCGAACGCCCAGACCTGCCTCTCCACCTGGTCGCCGGGCTGGCACCGTGGCTCCACACGATGACCGCCCCGCTCCTCGAGCACGCCCTCGGCATTCTCGGCTCCACCCGTGACCCCGACTCCCACCCGATGATCGAGCCCTACTGGCAACACCCCACGGACTACGTGCGCGAAGCCGCCGCCATGGCGCTGGCAGAGCTGCCCGACCACAACACCCCCGCAGCGACGGACCACAACCATGGACAATTACTCCCGGCCCCCCAGCAGTGGACGCCTACGTGCGCCAAGGCACCGGCGACGCCGCGGGGGTGCTTGGCGGGCTGGGGTTCTGGACCTGGCGGACCCATGAGGTGCTCGGGATGATCAATGGATGCGCGCGTACATTCAGCGTGACCCGCCGAACAGTCGAGTGCTCCGTTACGGACTTCGTCCGTCCGGTTCAGGGCGGGAAGACGCGTGCCACCACCATCAGGCTCAGCCAGGCACCCGTGGCCGGTCGTCATGCACGCAGGTCGCCGGCGGTGTCGGAGTTGTCCGTTGCAGCGTCGTTCAGGGCATGCAGGCCGGAGAGCGTCTGGCTTGTCCGGCGAAGGAGTCGTCACGGCCCTGGGTCGCCCGGTGCGGTGAAATGCCCCAGACTCCCCTATAGAGGCCCTGCCGGAGTGAGCCACAGAGAAGGTGACCGGCGTGCTTGAGGTCCCGTTCTGGTTGTGGGCGGCGTTTGCCGCGACGGTCGTGGTGTCGCTGGCGGTGGACCTGCTGGCCCACCGCACCGCGCACGTCATCGGCTTCAAGGAGGCTGCCGCCTGGAGCGGCCTGTGGGTGGGACTCGCTCTGATCTTCGCGGGCGTCGTTTTCCTCGTCCTGGGCTCGACGGCCGGCACCGAGTACACCACCGCGTGGCTGCTGGAGAAAAGCCTGTCGGTGGACAACCTTTTCGTCTTCGCCGTGATCTTCGCCTACTTCAAGGTGCCCCGCGCCTATCAGCACCGGGTCCTGTTCTTCGGCGTGATCGGTGCCCTTGTCTTCCGCGGGATCTTCCTCTCCCTCGGAGTCGCTGTCGTCAGTCGCTTCACCGCTGTGCTGTTCGCCTTCGCGGCCGTCCTCTTTTACAGCACCTACAAGCTCCTCAAGGACGAGCAGGGGAGCTTCGACCCTGGCAAGAGCTTCGCCGTCCGGCTGCTCCGCAAGATCATGCCGGTCCGGGACGAATACGCCGGCGCGAAGTTCTTCGTCAAGGAGGCTGGCAAGCGTGTGGCCACGCCGCTGCTCGCGGTGGTCGCAGCGATCGAGGCCGCTGACCTGATCTTCGCCGTCGACAGTGTGCCGGCCGTCCTGGCCGTCAGCGACGATGCCTTCATCGTCTACACCAGCAACGCGTTCGCCATTCTCGGCCTGCGCGCGCTGTACTTCATGCTGGCGGGCCTGCTGGACCGCTTCCACTACCTGAATGTCGGCCTCGCGGTCATCCTGTCCTTCATCGGCGTCAAGCTGATCCTCCAGGCATCCCACAAGATGATCAGCCCAGGCATCCCGGAAATCCCTTCGCCGATCAGCCTCGCGGTCATCGTCGTGGTCCTGACAGCGTCCATCGCCTTCAGCCTGCGCCGACCCACGCCGTCCCCCACCGCGCAGGACGGGCAGATTCCCACCTCATCTGGCACCGCAGCCGACCACCTCCAAGAGGACACCCACGCCGAGCACGGCAAGCCACCGGATCATCCGCCACGCTCGGCGCCGTGATGCTGCACGGCGCAGGTGTGCACTGGCCCCGTCCCTGGCCAAGAAGTCTATTGTTAAAGAATGAGCAAAACCGAGCATGAGGCGAGTTCCCAGAGGCTGCTTGTGTGCCCGGTCTGCAAGCAACGCCTGGAGATGACCATCAAGAGCCGACACAAGACACTCGGGGTCTTCGTGCCGGTGTGGGGCCCGAGCCCCTGCCACAACCCCGACTGCCCCAAGCATCTGGAGAAGCCGGAGACGGACCAGGCCCACGCCACATGACTTCCGGCGGATCAACCATCTCGTAGCCTTCGTGCACGAGGCCAGGAATGCCGGCGCCGAGGGCAGCCTGGCCGTCATGGGCGGCACCGCCCGAGAAGAGCCTGACGGGGGTTCATCGAGGAGTACCGCGAGGCCGGCTGCAACCAGTATCCCGGGGGCTTCAGCGACACCACGTACGACGCCACCTGGGCGGTGATCCAGGCGATCAAGAACGGCGTGCACATCCCCAGCACTGGCGTCCTGCCCGCAGACGCCTGATCCAAGGTGAAGGAGGCACTGCAGAGGTCACCTTCGACGGCGTCGAGCGCAAGGTTGCCTTCGGCAAGTACGGCAGGACCGTCACGACAAGGCGACCGCTCACCGTCTCGAGAACGGCAGTGGATCGCCCAGGGCTGACGGAGCCTGCCGAATGCGGCTGGCGGCGGCCCAGGTCTGGAGTCTGCGTCCCGGCGGGCGGGTTCCGCGGCCAGCGTCAGGCCGGGGCCGGTGAGGCGCCGAGGGCTGCTTGCTGGACGTCAAGCAACGGCAGCGCCAGAGCCTCGGCGAGCTCCGCCAGTTCCTGTGGGGTGGGCCGCACGGGACCGCGGGCGCCGTCCTCGGCGAAGACGCGGATCCGCGGGGTGCGAATGCCCGTACGGTCGGCGAGGTCCTGTGCGTTCAGGTGCCTGCGTCGCATGGTCTGTTGCAACAGCTGTGAGAGGTCGGCCATTTCTCTCCCCTGCCCTGAGCTGTCCGAGTCATGGCCGCCCTCACCTGTACGGGTGACTGCGAGACATGGACGACCGTCCGTTGGTCCGTGCGGGCATTCCGCCCCGCAGGAGCACGGGCGTGGCGCCGACCAGGTTCGCAGCGGCAGGGGGCAGGCCGACGTCGAGACAGCGGGCGTCGTCGATCGGCACCTCCAGCAGCGCCCTGGCGGCCGGTGCGGCAACACAGCTGTACGGCGGCGTGGCGAAAGCTGCCGCGTCGGCACGTTCGCTCGCGGCTTCCACCCGAAGACCACGTGATCGACAGTCTGTTCTCCGACCTGTTCTACCGTGTCAAGGCGCCCTTGGCCCGGGCTCCGCAGCAGGCCGAGAAGCTGACGGATCTGCTGCTCCCGGTCGATCTTCAAGAGCCCATTACCCAGACCGATACCCCGCGCCTTCGACGCCGCGCCCGACGTCCGCGCGGCCTTGTTCAGCGTCACCTAGGTCGAAGGCCGGCCGGGATCGTCCTACCCGAACGGGTCGGTTCCCGGCCCCCTACCGGGCGGTATGGGGTTCGGTACGACAAGGGCGGACGGCCGAACCGGCTCACCGGCGCCGGAGTGCTGCTGGAGAGCGCGCTGTTCGCCACTCTGGACACGACGGTGCGCCGCGCGGAGACCCCGAGCGGCCGCAACCACACCATCGCCGACCCGTCGGTTTCGTACGCCATCTGCCGCACCATCTCGTCGAGGCGTTCCGCTCCACGATCGACGAGGTGGCGGACGCGCACCTGGTGTTGGACTTGATCGACGGCTCGCACCCGGAACCGGAGGCGCAACTCGCCTCCGTCCGGCAGGTCCTGACGGAGGTCGGCGCGGCTGTGCGGCCGCCCCTATCGCTCTCGGATCATGCCGCGCTCCCATGCCCAGGCGGCGATCTCGACCCGGTTGCGGGCGTCGATCTTCTGCTGGATGTTGGCCAGGTGCGTCTTGACGGTGGACAGC
>NZ_JBHVDD010000127.1:0-21639 GCF_042802995.1 Streptomyces sp. NPDC057438 | reverse complement strand
CCCGCCGCCCGGCGCCCGCCGCCCGCCGCCCGGCGCCCGCCGCCCGCCGCCCGCCGCCCGGCGGCACACCGCGCCCACCGCCGGTCCCGTGGCCGCCTATACGCGCAGCAGCCGTCCGGTGATCTCGCGGTACTCCCGCAGCGCGAAGCGCAGTTCGGTGGACTGCGTCTCGTGGTCCAGGTCCGCCCACCCCGCGCGCAGGGCCCGCCGACGCTCCGCGAGGGCGTTCACCAACTGGGCGGCGGCCTCGTCGAACGCCTCCTCCGCCTGCTCCAGCGCCTCGCGCGGGCTGTCCGCGAAGGTATTGACGGCATGTCCGAGGCGGCGCGCGATCTCCTCCCGTCCGTCCGAGGGGAGCAGCGGCTCCGGGCCCGCGGCAGGGCGTCCGTGGATGCCCTGGGGCCGGTCCGCGGGCTGCTGGGCGCGTGTCTGGTCGTACATCGTGGTGTGTACCGCTTCCCTGGGATGAGGTCACCGCCCGAAGGCGCCGTTCGCCTCCTGGACGGCCTGCCGCAGGCTTCCGGAGACCCGGTCGCCCCTTCCCTTCCTGGCCCTGCGCCGTGCTGCCAGTCAACGTCCGGCGACGGTGGGTGTCAACGCGCCACCGGCCCGGACCACCTGCCGGAGGGCGCCGACCAGCGGTGTCCGGGGCCCCGTCCCGCACGAGGAGTACGGTGGGGAGCACCAGGGTGTTCCGTGCCGACCGGACAGGTCGTCTCCAGCACATCACCCGGCCCAGGGCAGCCCGTCACCCCGGCGGCGCCTCCGTCGAAGTGGGTCGACCCGTAGGCCGCCGTCATCCGCCTCCTCGAACGCCTCGAACGCCTCGACCGGTGCACGACGCGCGCCGGCTCACGCCGGAGCGGTGCGCGGCCCGCCGCGCCTGACGTCAACCACCCATCCGCGCACGGCAGCCGACAGGAGCCCGGCCCATGACCACCGCACTGCAACCCCCACTTCCCTCTCACCCCGTCCTGCGCCTGCGCCTGGCCCCCCGCGGCGACCTGTCCCGGGCCATCGACGGAGCGTGGTGGCCGCGCTCCTACGACCTCCTCGTCGAACTCCCGCGTCTGCTCGCCGGGTTGCCACGGGAGTGGGGTCACGTCACCAGCGTCACCGTCAACGGAGCGGTCTGGCCCGCGACGGCCGGCCGGATGTTCGTGTCCGACCAGGTCGTACGACTGCGCAGAACCCCGGCCGCGTCCGCCCCGTCCACCATCGTCCTGCTCGCCCCCGGCCGGGGGCGCTGGGACCTTCTGGTCGTGCCCCCCGACACGACCGAGGAGGCCGCGGAACTGCTCATGGCGGCCGCGGCGGGTACCCCCGAGGGAAGCTGATTACGCAACAGGCCCCGGCTCCCGCGGTGACGGGCTCCTGCCGGACACCGTCCACCGGGCCGTGAAGCCCGGTACGGCCGTCGTGAGGCCGGAGACGACAACCGGCCGGCGGGGCGTTCTCGACGGGGGCGTGGTGGCCGCGCTCCCGTGACATCGCGCCCGGGCTTCCCGCCCTGATCACCGCTCTGACCGAGCCGCTGGGCCCGGTCGCACGTGTCGGCCCGGACGCGCGCGTCTGGGAGGAACCCCCGACGCGGCTGGTCGCCGACGACCGCGTCGTCCGCGTCGCGATTACCTCCCCATCGAACGCGCGAAAATCTACAGTGGCTGGAGTAGACATTAGGTGGCGCCATGGCTATGGTTTCTCTCGTAGCCAGAGAGACAGAAGGGCCCGGCAGATACGAACTGCCGGGCAGCGTCACGCAGTTGTAGTGCGCAGGACGGTGCGGTGGTGGAGTTCCGAAGCCAGGGTTGTCGCAGGACGGGCGACGGGGCTGACGACCGGACCGGGTGGCCCGCGGTGATCAGGGGCCGCCATGAGCAGTACCGCAGTGGCAGTACCCGTAAGTGAAGGTTCGCAGTACCCAGCAGTGAAGTCAGTGGGCAGTACCTCGGTGAAGGCGTCGGCTGCGGGCGCGCGCATCGGGAGGTTCGGCAGCGGGGTTCCAAGCCAGGCAGACGCAGGACGGGCGACGGGGCTGGCTGCCGAAGAGTGGCGCTTCGCGAGGCCACCAGCGGTTCGCAGTATCAGCAGTGCAAGCAGTGCGCAGTACCCGTTCGGCAAGTGATTGGTTCAGAGGGAAGAACGGAGGAGCCGAGCGCCATCAGGATCGCCCGGGCGGGGCAATATCAAGCCCGGGTACCGCAGGACATCGATAGTGAGGTGGTCTCCGGTCGAGCAACCGCGATCCCCGCGTCCCCGACAGCGTCTCGGTCGGGTCAGCGGACACAGAAGGTCGGCGCAGCACTGGGGCCGGCAGATGGTGTAGCAGTTCCTTCGGGGCCCTGGTGCCAGTACGGCACCAGGGCCCCTCCACGCGTTCCACAGAGAGGTGAGATGACAGCAGACGATTCCTTCGGCCGTCTCGACGACGACGATTACCCCGCCTACACCATGGGTCGAGCTGCCGAGATGCTCGACACCACCCCGAGCTTCCTGCGCGCCCTCGGCGAAGCCCGCCTCATCACCCCGCTCCGCTCCGAGGGCGGACATCGCCGCTACTCCCGCTACCAGCTGCGGATCGCCGCCCGCGCCCGGGAACTCGTCGACCACGGGACCCCCATCGAGGCCGCCTGCCGCATCATCATCCTCGAAGACCAGCTCGAAGAAGCCCAGCGCATCAACGCCGAACACCGCCGCGCCGCTTCCCGGCACACGGCCGGCATCTGACCCGCAGCCCGCAGCGACCGGCCAGGCCGTACTTGATCCGCCGATCTCAGAATACGAGCGCATGATCGCCGAAGACACTCAGCCGCCGGAACACGGGCGCTGTCCCCAGCCCCGCCCCGGCACCACTCCCGACGCCCTGCGCACCCCCGCCGTCGATGCGCCCGTCGGCCCAACCGGCCGCCTGGCTGCCGCCGTCGGCCTGGAAGGCGGGGTGGAGCGCGCGGCGGCTGTGCTGAAGCCGAGGCTGCGCGGCTGGCTGCACGCCGGCGTGTTCCCCCTGTCGCTGGTCGGCGGCATCGTCCTGATCGCCGTCTCGCGCTCGGCGGCGGCAGTGGCGGCCTGCTCGGTGTACGCGCTGTCGGCCTGTCTGCTGTTCGGCACCAGCGGGGTCTACCACCGCGGAACATGGGGTCCGCGCGGGGAGGCGGTCCTGCGGCGGCTGGACCACGCGAACATCTTCCTGATCATCGCCGGCACCTACACCCCGCTGGCGGTACTGCTGCTGCCAGAGGGTCAGCAGCGGGTGCTGCTGGCCGTGGTGTGGGCGGGTGCCCTGGCCGGCATCGCCTTCCGCATCCTGTGGATCGGGGCTCCCCGGTGGCTGTACACCCCGTGCTACATCGCGCTGGGCTGGGTCGCCGTCTTCAACCTGCCCGACTTCGCACGCACCGGCGGCACGGCGGTCGTCGTACTCGTCATCATCGGCGGGCTGCTCTACACCGCGGGCGCCGTCGTCTACGGACTCAAGCGCCCCGACCCCTCACCGGCCTGGTTCGGCTTCCACGAGGTCTTCCACGCCCTCACCATCGCCGCCTTCACCGCGCACTACACGGCCATCCTGCTGGCAGCCACATGACCGCGGTCGGAGGCAGCCCCAAGCACATGACTCGGGGGCCCCGACCGCCGCACACGGTCAGCGAGACCGGTGGGCGAGGAGGGCACTGGTGGAGTCCTGCTCGCCCGCCGACGGCGGTCCGCGCCTCCACGGACCGCGCGCGCTCCGTCGACAGCTCCGGCTGTGTCCGGCTGGTGTACGGATACCGCTCGGGTTTCCCGCTGAACAGCAGGGACGGCGCGGCGGGCAACGGGCTGCAGTGGACCCCCTACGCGATCGCCCGCGGGCGGCTCGGCGTACCCGTGATCCCCCTCACCGACCGCCGCCCCGCCGTCATCCAGCAGCTCCAGCCCGGTGACCTGGTCTTCTTCAAGACACGGGAACTGCCCGGCGGACGGATCGGCCACATCGGTATCTACCTCGGCCTGGACACCGCCGACCATCCGCGCTTCATCTCCAGCCGGGAGAACGCGGGCGGCCCCACCATGGGCGTATGCCGGAGCCGGCGCGAGGGCCGGTGCTGTCTGCCGGCCCTCGTCCGATGTACCGTCTGCCTGCGCTGACACTTCCGATCATGCTCGCGCCTTCCTCGGCTCGAAGTTCACCTGGCGAGAACGGCTCATGGTCGGCGCGCTCGGACCACGCGGCACCACCTCCATCGTGTTCGGCCTGCTCGCGTTCAACGCTCTGTCGGACGGGCGGTACGCCGACACCGCCCTGTACGCCATGACCCCGACGGTGCTCGGCAGCGTTCTGCTCCACGGCGGCGGCTCGGTGGTCATCGCCCGGTCCTTGACCGGCCCGCCCCCGTCGGCTGCCGGCCGTCCCGGCTCCCCGGGGACCGACGAGCCGGACTCATCGGTCGGCGCCACGCAGAGTTGATGCCGTACTACCTCCGGCCGGTCCTCTCCAGCCACTCGGCGGGGGCGGGCCCGACAGTCGCCGGATATGCGCGGAGCGGCCGGGCGTCCAGCCTGGAGGCATGACACAGCACGTTCGTGACAAGGAGCCAGGGACCACCGTCGGGGCGTCGGCCGACATCGACGTGCCAGGCCGTGACGTCACACCTCGCAGAGGCGGGTTGTTGGAACTTCTCGGCCTGACGCTGGTGGCGGGCGCCGGTGTCTTGTTCGTCGTCCGTCCTGAGTTCTACGAGGCAGGGGTGCACGTCTTCGCCACGCGGGCGGCCTCCCTGGTCCACTGAGCCGGCGATCGCGGATCTCTCGGGGCGGGCGCCCGGCCGTCGTACGCCCTGATCTCCGTGATGCCGTTGTGCACACGCTCGTTACGAGGGCCGTGGCAACCAGCGACGCGGTGCGCGGCCGACCATGTGGGAAAGGAATCCTGTGAACATCGCATCCGCCCCAGAGGCGACGGGTGCCGAGTCCTTGCGCGCCCGCGAGACGCTCCAGGCGCTGTACGGGTACGTCCGTCCGCACCGGTGGGCCGTCGCGCTCGGTCTGCTGTTGGCGCTGGTAGGGGCCGCCGGAGGGCTGCTGCAGCCGCTGGCCACGAAGACGCTGGTCGACCGGCTCTCGTCCGGTGGCACGATCGGCACCATTCTGCTGGCCATGACCGTTCTGGTCCTGCTGAGCATGGTGGCCGAGGCGTTCGGTGCCTATGTGCTGGAACGGACGGCGGAGTCGGTGGTGCTCGCCGCCCGCCGCAGCCTCATCGGACGGTTGCTGCGGCTGCGCCTCACGGAGGTGGACCGGATGCAGCCGGGCGATCTGATGTCCCGGGTGACCTCCGACACCACGCTGTTGCGGGCCGTCAGCACCCAGGCGGTGGTCTCCGCGGCGACGGGGGCGGTGACGCTGGTCGCGGCGGTCGTGGTGATGGCGTTCCTCGATGCCGTCCTGCTGGGCGTCACGCTCGGAGTCGTCGCGGTCGTCGGTGTGGCTGCCGCGCTGGTGATGCCGAAGATCGGGGAGGCCGCCGAGCGTGCGCAGGTGGCCGTCGGGGAGATGTCCACGGGCCTGGAGCGGGTCTTCGGCGCGTTCCGCACGGTGAAGGCGTCCGGCGCCGAGGAGCGGGAGACCGCTCGCGTCGAGGCGGCGGCACGCAGGGCGTGGCGCCACGGCGTGCGCAGCGCGAAGTGGGAGGCCGTGCTGGGTTCGGCGGACGACCTCGCCGTCGAGCCGGCGTTCCTCGCGGTACTCGCCGTCGGCGGGGCGCGGGTGGCGTCCGGGGACATGCCCGTGTCCACGCTCATCGCGTTCCTGCTGTACCTCTTCTACCTGATGGAGCCGGTGTACAAGCTGGTCGAGGCAGCGTCCCACTACCAGGAGGGTGCGGCCGCGATCGCCCGGATCGCGCAGGTGGACCGCCTGGCGACAGAGAAGCAGGACCGGCACCGGTCGGCGCGGCCCGCGGCGACCGGGACGGTGCGGCCACGTCCGGCGTCGGTTCGCTTCGAGGAGGTGTCCTTCCGCTACGGGACCGGGTTGCCGGACATCCACCAGCGGGTGGACTTCGAGGTGCCGGGCGGCGGGATGACGGCGTTCGTCGGCCCCTCGGGTGCGGGCAAGTCGACGATCTTCGCGCTCGTCGAGCGGTTCTACGAAGCGACCGGCGGCCGTGTCCTGGTCGACGGCAAGGACGTGACACAGTGGCCGCTGCCCGAGCTGCGGTCCGTCATCGGATACGTCGAGCAGGACGCGCCGGTGCTGGCCGGCACGCTGCGGGAGAACCTGGTCTTCGCCGCGCCCGGCGCGACCGACGACGATATACGCGAGGTCCTCACCCGGACCAGGCTCGACGCCCTCGTCGAGCGTCTCCCGCACGGCCTGGACACCCCGGTCGGGCACCGCGGCACGAAACTGTCCGGCGGGGAGCGCCAGCGCATCGCGATCGCCCGCGCAATGCTGCGCAGGCCCCGGCTGCTGCTCCTGGACGAGGCGACTTCGCAGCTCGACGCTGTCAACGAACTGGCACTGCGGGACGTCATCGCCGAGACCGCACGCGAGACCACCGTGCTGGTGGTGGCCCATCGCCTGTCGACCGTCACGGACGCCGACCGCATCGTCGTCATGGACGCGGGCAGGGTCCGCGCGGTCGGCACCCACGAGGAGCTGGTGGCCGAGGACGAGCTGTACGCGCGGCTCGCGGCGACGCAGCTCCTGACCTCGGCGGGACGCCCCGGCGGGTGAGACGGGACTGCGACGCCGAGGACCTTCTCTGCAGGCCGCCCTCCTGTACACGCAGGCGGGCGGCCTGCATTCGTGAGGAGGCGCGGGCCGGCGCGTACGTGTGCCGAGTCGTGATCAACCCGAGCACCGGGCGGGGGCGTGTGCGCGAAGCGGAGGAGGTACCGCTGGAGCACCTCCCGGACGCCGGACACGACGAAGTCCGCGTGCGGCGATTGCTGGGCCAAGAGCAACTGCGGGAGGTTCTTCCCCTGCTCGGGGAGCGGCAGCTCGGCCACCACATCGCGCCCGATGACGGGCGCCTTCTTGAGCTTGGAGCTCTCGGGCGAGTTGGACCGCATCGATGTCGCGGCTGTCAGCCACGTCGTCGTGGACGCGGTCGAGGAGGGCGGTGTCCACGACCGGACGGGTTTCCCCGGCGTTGCCCGGTGCGGGTCTCCACACCTGCCTGGGTGGCCGTCTCAGCCGCACCGGCGGCCACCGTCTCCTGACCCGCACCAGCCGTTGCCCCGGGCCGCGCCGGGCATCACGCCCACGCATGTCCCGCAGTCGCCCGGACCCTGCCCTGGACGGCCGGTCGGCGACGGGCGGAGCTGACAGCGGTCGGCCGGGACCACGGCCGAAGCCCGCAAGGGCGATCCCCTTGCGGGCCGGGCAGGCCGTCCAGGCCGGGGTGGGACGTGCAGGCGTCCCACCCCGGCCGGACCTCACCGGATGTACTTGGCGGGCTTGGTCGCGGTGCTGAGCAGATGCTCCAGGGGGCCGCGGCGGAAGAAGCGGGACCAGACGGTGGCGAACACGATCGCCCCGAGGACGTACATGAGCAGCGGTACCCATGACTGCTGGGTGCCGGTCCCGGCAGGCGTGGAAAACACGGACTGTGCGACGAAGTGGCCGACGTAGGCCGTCAGGGACATGGTGCCCACGGCGATGACCGGTGTGGCCAGACGGCGCAGTCGCGGCAGGCGGTCCATCAGCACGGTCGCGCCCACGATCACGAGGATCGCGACGCCCACGCTGCCGATGATGTCGAACGTGGTCCCGCTGTGCGGCCCGGCCGCCAGGAGCGACGACGCCGGCATCTCGGGGAACGACCCGCCGTCCAGCGGCATCGACCCGGAGCCGCCGGACGACGGCATGCTGCCGAGGGACGCCGACCCGGAGCCGCCGGCCGACGACCCGCCTTCCGCCAGGCTCCGCAACGCGCCGGGGCCGGCGAGCAGCAGGGACATGCCGTACGCGGCCGCCGTGAGGGCGGCACCGAAGGCGGCCAGGCGCTTCTGGACGGTGCCGGAGGACAGGTCGAGGCGGCCCAGTGCCATGCCCGCGATCACGAACGACATCCACGTGAGCGCCGGGTAGAAGCCGGTGAGCAGCAGGTCGAGCACTCCCACCTCGCCGAGGCGGGTGAGCGGGTCGTAGGCGTTGATGGTCTGCTGGACCGACGGGGTCAGCAGCGAGTTCAGGGCGAACGCCAGCTGCGGTGTGACGAGGGCGAACGCGGCCGCGATGATCGCGAGGGTCTTGGCGCTCAGGCGGACCAGGGGCAGGGCGAGGAGGAAGTAGACCCCGTAGAAGCCGAGGATGATCACTCCCCCGTACTCCATCGCCATCACGGTGCCCAGCACCAGCAGGACCACGGCGCGGATCGCGATGCGGGCCTTCGCCTGCCGGCCGGCCAGGCCGGTCTTCGGCTCGCGTCGGCCGGCGATCAGCATCAGGGAGAACCCGGCGAGGGTGGCGAACAGGACCGACGAGTGACCGTCCGATATGTACCGGATCCAGCTGGCGACGCCGCTCGTGGCGGACAGCGGGGGGCCGATGTGCACGACGTACATGCCGAACACCGCCAGCGCGCGGGCCAGGTCCACCCCGACGAGGCGTCCCATCGAGGGACCGGGCGAGGCCGGCGCGGCGGACTCGGGGGAGGTTCGGGACAGCGGAGGCGAGTTCTCCTGCGGAGCCGTCGTCTCCTGTGGCGGCTGTGTCTGTGTCATACGGCAAATCTCGCGTGGCCGTCAGGAGACGGACCATCCGGCAGGCTTCGGTAACGCCCCCGCCGACCGGCTGGTACCGCCCCACCGACCGGCGGAACAGAGCAGCGGCGGCCGGGCCGGCGGGCCCGGACGGCCAACCGCCTACTTGATGAAGGCGTTGGCCACCACGACCGTCAGCCCGAGCAACGAGTCAACGGTGCCGATCATCAAGGCGGAACTCCAGGTGCGACCGGCAGCGCGGGCCGCGAACAGGCCCCAGACGAACAGCAGCACCACGTTCACGGCGAAGGCCACGTACTCGATGCCCGCCGAGGGCCACCACCCCCAGCCCGCGCCGAGCAGTAGGACCACCGTCGGCACCGTCGCCACCACCAACGGCCACTCGGACAGCAACAGCCGCACCGCGGCGCGCGCACCGTGATGGGTCCGGTCGCCGCGCAGGGCGATCAGATGCGCGTAACCGTGCGCCAAGGCCGATGCGGCGGCGGTGATCAGGAGCCACTGGGCGCTGCTGAACCGGTCGGCGGGCGCCGTCTCACCCTGCTCCGTCAGGGCGGCCACCATGGAGCTGGCCAGTACCGCCCCGTACACGCCCCCGAACAGCACATGGGGCTGCGCCGCACAGCGGCGCAGAGCACGGACAGGCTGACGAAGGTTCAATTCGGGCATGGCTGGGTGATCCTCGAACGGTTCGGAAATCGACTGCGGCCGGCGGACCCGGTCGGGCCCACGGATCGACCCCACCGGACGAGAACCGCCGACACCATCCGCCGGACCTCGCCCACCCACCCGCCGACGGGTTGGAACGCTCCCCCCGAATGGCTGGAACCGGCCTGCCGGGTGGCGGGAGTCTAGGGCGGCCGCACCGTCCCGCACCTGGCCGGACGTACCGTCGACAGCGAGCGATCACCGTACGGGAACGTGAGCGCCCCGATGCGGGGCGCAGGGGTGTACAGGGACGTCGAGAAGCTGGACGGAGCAGACGAGTGTGGGGCGGAACGCCGGTGATCCGGGTAGTGGTGGTGGACGACGAGGCGCTGGTGCGGTCCGGGTTCGAGCTGATCCTGAACGCCTCCGACGGCATCCAGGTCGTGGCGACCGCGGAAGGAGCGCAGGCCGCCGAAGTGATCCGGCGCGAGCATCCGGACGTCGTGCTCCTCGACATCCGCATGCCGGACGTGGACGGCCTGACCGTTCTGAGGGAGATCCAGACGCTGCCCGAGCCGCCGACGGTGGCCATGCTGACCACTGTCGACACCGACGAGTACATCCTGAGCGCGCTGCGCTCGGGAGCCGCGGGCTTCCTGCTCAAGGACACCGAACCCGAACGGCTCGCCCGACTGGTACGCACCCTGGCCGCGGGCGGGGTGGTCATGTCCCCGAAAGCCTCGCGGGCCCTGCTGCGCGGCCATCCTGGGGCGGACACGCCCCAGGACGCGGACGTGGCGCGCGTGAACCTGCTCACCGACCGCGAACGTGACGTCCTCGTCCTGATCGCGGAAGGACTGTCCAACGCCGACATCGGCACCCGCATCCACCTGAGCGCGGGCACCGTCAAGGACCACGTCAGCTCGATCCTGACCAAGCTCCGGGTCGCCGACCGCGTCCAGGCGGCACTGCTCGTCGAGCGGGCCGGGCTGCTCGACGACAATGGCGACGTCGGCGCCGCCCCGGCACGGGACGACCGGTGATGAGCACGGGTGAGGCACTGTGGCGGCGGGTGCCGCCCTGGGCCGTCGACACGGGCCTCGTCGTGCTCGCCGCGCTCGACGCCTGGATCAACCTCCACTCCGAGGCGACACCCCTCATGTGGGCCGTCGTCGCCCTCGGGTGCGTCGGACTGATCCTGCGCAGGCGCTTTCCGATGACCGTCTTCCTGCTGACACTGCCCATGACCCTGCTCATGGACGTGGCAGTCGCGCCGATCGCAGCCCTGTACACACTGGCCACGCGCACCCGTAACCGCCCGCTGCTGGCTGGATGCGCCCTGCTGAACGCGGCGGTGGGCACCCTCGCCTGGCCCCTGTCCGACGGGTTCTCCGGCGACCGGACCTGGACGCTCATCGACTTCGTCTACACGCTCGCCATGGCCTTCGCCCCGATCCTGTGCGGTCAGCTCGTGCAGGCCGGACACGACGTGGCCCGCCAGCTCGTCGAGGTCGAAGTGGCCCGCGAACACGAACGCGCCCTGTACGCCCAGACCGTCCTCGCCCGCGAACGCGCCCAACTGGCCCGCGAGATGCACGACGTCGTCTCCCACCAGGTCAGCCTCATCGCCGTGCAGGCCGGGGCCCTGCAGGTCGCCGCCAAAGACCCGGAGGCCCGCGACGCCGCCCGCACCATCCGCACCCTGAGCGTGAACACCCTCGACGAACTCCGCCACATGGTCACCCTGCTGCGCGCCTCCGGCGGCAAGGACACCGAACTCACTCCGCAGCCCACCCTCGCCGACCTCCAGCAGCTGATCGCCAACAGCGGCATCGCTACCACGCTGACCGGGGAGCTCCCGCCCGGCATCAGCACAACCGCCCAACGCACCGTCTACCGCACGGTCCAAGAAGCCCTCACGAATGTCCGCAAGCACGCCCCGGGCGCCCGCGCCGAGGTGCGCCTGTGGCATGACGCGCAGCACTTCGGCCTCACCGTCACCAACACCGCCCCCACCCGCCCGTCCGTCGCCCTGCCCAGCGCCCGGCACGGCCTGATCGGCCTGAGAGAACGCGCCGAACTGCTCGACGGCACCCTCACCGCCGAACCCACCCCACAGGGCGGATACGAGATCGAACTACGGGCCTCCATCCGGCCCGCCTGAGCACAACCCGCCCGACGCGGATCGGTGTGCCTAGACATGCGAAACCCCAGGCCGCTGACCTGGGGTTTCGCATGGGGCGGGTGACGAGAATCGAACTTGCGCGCTCAGCTTGGGAAGCGCCGGCGCTTGGGTGGGCTCCATGGGCTCTGACCAGCGCAGATACCTGGCCCTTGAGGTGGTACGGTGCCCCCCGGTTGGCCGGGGTCTGCATCTCGGCCGTCCGTGGCCGAGCAGGCCGCCCGCGACACCACGAGCGGCCTGCGGCTCAGGTTCGATTCACTGACTGCCCGTCAGCTCTGTTGGCCCGTACGGCGCCTGCGCGCGACGTAGACCGCGGCGGCACCGACCGCCACGACCGCGAGACCGGCACCCGCGAGGACGGGAGCGCTGCTCGACGCGCCTGTCTCGGCGAGATCTCCGTTCGTGGTCGGGTCGTTCGCCCCCGTGTCCGTGCCGGACTCGGGCGACTCGCTGGGGGTCGGGGACTCGCCTTCACCGGGCGTGGCCGGCTCGCTGGGGGTCGGGGACGCGCCCGCACCGGGTGCGTCGTTCTTGGCGAGTTCCGCCACGAAGGCGCCTGCGATCAGCTTGTGGCCTTCCGCGTTGGGGTGCGGGTCCTTCTTCGTGCACGCCCAGGTCAGCTGGCAGATCTTGGCCACGTTCGCCGGCACCTCGCCCGCGCCGGGCACGTTCACCTGCGTGGTGAAGTCGTCCGAGGAGAAGGCCCCGGCCACGTCCGCCACCTTGAAGCCGGTGGACTGGTACACCTGGGTGATCCCCGCGTTGGCGGCCTTGATCAGGGGTGCCGACTCCTTGGCGGCCTGCTGCCCCGCGGCGCCCTGCAGCCAGGCTCCCAGGAACGGGTTGTGGTAGTTCGAGCCCACGAACTGGGTGTTGTCCGTGCCCGCCGCGCGGAGGGTGCCCGCGATCTGGGCGAGGTTCTTCGCCATGCTCTGGCTCTTGCTGTTCAGGCATGCCGCGTCGAGGGTGCCGGCCGGGCTGACGCAGTTGAGCAGGATGTCGTTGGCGCCCACGGTGAGGGTGACGTAGGCGACCTTGCCCTTGTGCTGGGCCATGGCCTGCAGGGCGGCGTCCAGTTGGGACTTGGCGTTCGGGTAGTCGCACTTCCCGCCGTTGATCAGGGACTCGGTGGTCTCCGCGGTGCAACCCAGGCGTATGTGCTTCAGCCCCGGGCTGCGCTGCTTGAGCTGCGCGAAGAGTTGGTCGGTGTAGGCGATGTCGGTGTCCTTGTCGACGTCCGGCTGGTAGCCGGAGGCCAGGGAGTCACCGACCGAGATGTAGTACGTGGCGTCCTTGCCGTCGGCCGTCTCGTCGGCGGCGGCAAGTCCGGGCGTGCTCAGCATGACCGTCACGGCGGAGACGGCCAGCAGAGGGCCGAAACGCTGAAGGGATCTCATCACTTACGTGCGCTTTCTGATGCGTTGGGGGGTTTGCGATGCCGAAAGGCGTGGCTCGAGGCAGCCAGGCTCACCGCTACGGTTTTCGGGCATCCAAGGAAAGCCTTGGTGAAGACTTGGGGGGGAATTCTGCCTCTGTGAAACTGCGAGACTTACCTGACTTGGCCTCGGAGGCGCGGGCTTCAACCTAGCAAGAGTGGCACCGACTTGGGTACGGGAGTCGATAAAGAAATGAACACAAAGGTGCGTGTAATCGTCAGAAAGGCTCGTCCGGCCGGGAATTGGTGACCGGACTCGTAGGTAGCCATTCGCTGAGTGATCGACTGGGTGGTGAATTCCCCGCGCGGCAGCCTGCCCACTGCACGCACGTGGTGTTGAGCGTACTGGTTGGCCTCATGTTCGACGGGGTGAAGGATGCCGGTCGCAGAATGCAGACGCTGGAAGTTAAACCGGGCGACATTCCGCGGAGTTGGACGGCACACGGCAGATCTGCTCGACTCCGAACACCTTATTGAACGGGGCTCCCTCGGTTCGGGGCAGGCGCGGAAGGCGGGCAGGCCGACTTCCGGGTCGTCAGTGGTTCACGGGGTGAGGACGAGGCGGATCGGGTTGCCGGTTTTCTTCTCCAGCCGGGTGACGGCGTCGGCCGCCTCGGCCAGGGGAATGTGATCGGTGATGGAAGGCGCCAGGTCGAGCCTGCCGGCGGCGGCCAGGCGGATGAGCTGGGTCACGTGTTCGGGTCCGGAGCCGTAGTGACCGCGGATCTGGTTGCCGCGGTAGCTGAAGGACGTGCTGTCGGTGATCGTGAGCGGTTCCGGGGTGAGGCCGGCCAGGACGAGGACACCGCCGGCGCCCAGGAGCGCAGCAGCCTGCTCGCGGACCGCTGGGAAACCCGCGAAATCGAAGGCGGCGTCGAGGCCGCGGCCGCCGGTGGCCCGGCCCACGGCTTCGGCGAATCCCGGGTCGGTGGGGTCGAGTGCGAGGTCGGCGCCGAAGGCGAGGGCCCGTTCGCGGGCCTCGGGCAGCGGGTCGACGGCGATGACGGGTGCGGCGCCGGCCAGGCGGGCGAGCCGGATGCCGTGGGCGCCCAGACCGCCGGCGCCCCAGATGCCGACGCACTGCGCCGGCCGGACCGCCCCGGTCTCGATGATCGCTGCATATGGGGTGGATACCGCGTCGGGGATGATGGCGGCCTGGTCGAAGGGCAGGTGGTCGGGGAGGGGGGCGAGGGTGTCCTCCCGGGCGACGGCGTACTCGGCCCAGCCGCCGTCGTAGTCGACGCCGCGCGTGAGCGGCCGTGGACAGGGGGAGCGGCGCATGCAGTCGGTGCACGCCCCGCACGCCTGGCCGGCCTGCAGGGCGACCCGCATACCGGGGACCCAGTCCCCCAACAGGCCGGGGCCCAGGGCGTGGATGACGCCCGCGACCTCGTGGCCGAGGGTGACCGCGCCCGAACCGGTGACCGCCTCGACAGGAAAGGCAGGGGTGAGGCTGCCGTCGATCAGGTGGACGTCGGACAGACACACTCCGGCGGCCCTGACCTCGATCAGCACCTCTCCGGGGCCGGGGACGGGAACGGGGACCTCTTCGACCGCGAAGGTGCGGGTGTCCAGGTGGAGGCGTCCGGCCAGCATGGTGGTGGGCATGATGCGAACCTCGGTTTTCTGAGAAGGGGAGGGGCGGGCCAGGGCGCCGAGGACCCCGGCCCGCAGGCGGCGGGCGAACGCTGACCGGCGTCACCGTCGACCGGTGCTCGAGTCCTCCGATCGGATCAGGGTGTTGAGGTTGGCCATGGAGGTGCGCATGCCGGCGCGCATCGCGGGCTGCTGTATGGAGTCGAGGAGCAGGCCCAGTGGGCCGAGGGCGATGGTGTACTCCACCTGGTAGGTCAATGCGGTGGTGTCCCGGCCGTCCGGGCTTTGGACCGGGCGGAACTCGAAGATGTTGGTGACGTCCTGGAGTGGGGCGAATCCGGTGCCGGTGTCGACGCGGCGTTTGAGGGGCTCGATCTCCTTGACCGTCCAGACGGAGTCGGTCTTGAGCGGGCCGAGGGTGCGGTTGCGTTCGGCGTAGGTCTTGCCGACGGTGGCGATGCCGTGGTGGTCGGTGACCTCGATGGCTCCGGCGACCCACTCGGCGTACCGGTCGGTGCGGGAGATGATGTCCCACACCCGTCCGAGGGGGGCGTCGATGACGGCGGTCTCGGTGATGACGTAATGGTTCACAGGTGGTTTTCCTCTCTTGTCGGGCGCCTCTGGCGCTCAGTCCCGGCCGAGGAGTTCGGCGGCCGTCGTCCGGCCGGAGCGGACCGCGCCGTCCATGTAGCCGTTCCAGTAGGGGGAGAACTCGGCGCCCGCCCAGTGCACGCGGCCGTGGGGGCGGCCCATCCACTGGCCGAAGTCGGTGAGGACGCCGGGGGCGGCGACGGAGGTGGGGCCGCCCTGGGTGAACTGCTCGGCGGTCCAGTCCTGCTCGACGTAGTCGACGGTGTCGAAGGCGCGGTCCCCGACGACCTGGGCGAAGCAGCGCAGGACGGCGCCTCGGCGCTCGGCGGCCGGACGGTGGGCCCACTTGCGCCATTCCCTGCCGCCGAGGAAGCCCATGAGGACGCCCGGTCCGCCGTCGGGCGGGGTGTTGTCGAACATCTCGCGGATGGGGGAGCCGCCGCGCAGCAGGCCCAGGCCGGACAGTCCGTCCTCCCGCCAGAACGGCTTGTCGTAGACGGCGACACACTTCATCAGGGTGCCGAACGGCAGCCGCTGGAAGAGCTGGTCCTGCTGGGCCGGAAGCAGCGGGTCCCACACGATCCGCGAGGCCACCAGCGGCGGTACGGCGACAGGTTGATCATGTCGACGGCGTCGCCGGTGATCTCGGCCGTGGAGGCCCTCGGCCCGACAGCCTTCGAGAAGGCCATCGCGGAAGGCAGTCAGTACGACAGTCCGGCCTGGGCCGTCGAATTTGCCCTGATGGCGTCGGCCGCCGCCGGGCAGAGTGCCTCAGCTGCCACCTCATCTCCCCTGACACCCCGGGAAAAGGAGGTGGCCGCGCTGGTGGCCGAGGGCATGAGCAACCGGCAGATCGCCTCCGCGCTCGACCTGTCACCGCGCACGGTGGACCGCCACATCGAGCACATCCTGGCCAAGCTCGGATTCCGCTCCCGCGCCCGGGTCGCCGCCTGGTGGGTGGCGAATCACCACCCGTCCGGCACCATCCCGTAACGGAGCGCGGCCGGATCGCGCCCCCTGGTGGTGAGCACCCGTTCCGGTCGGTCGTGTCCCGCAGGCCGACGCAGCCGCGGGCTGGGTCGTCGCCGGGGCCCGCGTGCGGTGTTGCATCAGGTGGATGTCGACCCGGAGCCCGCACTGACCGAGCTGGCGCGGTTGCCGCTCGTCATCGCTGAGACCATTTGCGTGGCCGACAGGCAGCGTTCCTGCCCGCCGACCCCCTCCAGGACGTCCGCCCCGTGTCGCGTCTGCGGAACACCTGGCGCGAGTCGGCCCACGTCGCCATGACGATCCTTGCTGCCATGGCGGCGGCAGCGGGCCGCGCACATCCTCCCGTCGATGGGGGTGGGAGAGGGCGTGCGTCCATGGTTGACCCTGGGGGCGGCGGTTCTCGCCGCGACGCTGGTGGCGGGCTGGGGGCGGGTCACCCGCATCCTCGAACTGTTCCCTGCCCAACGCAGAACCGCCTAGTTCGGCACCTCCGCGTGGACCGTGACCCGACTCCAGCTTTGCGTATGCGACTTCGCCCACATGGCCGACGAGGGTGACCCAGGCCACATGAATGCGTCTCAGGATTCGAGACGTTTGGCGTCCGCGATTCCCGCGGTGACGTCTGAGCGTCACAGAAAGGGAGCCCATCTGTACTTAGGGCACGCGGAGGGCACGCAACCCTCAAATTGGTCTGGATAACGAACAAAACCCCAGGCTGCTGACCTGGGGTTTCATCATGGAGCGGGTAATGAGAATCGAACTCGCGCTCTCAGCTGGGGAAGCGACGGCGCTTGGGCGGGCTCCAAGGTCCTGGTCCTGACCAGCACGGATACCTGGTTCTGGGGGCGGTCGTCTGGGTCGGATGGCACTGCTGTTGACCGCTGTTCCCCGCCCTTGTGGGCACGCGGAGGGCACGGAACCCCGCGTGAGGCAGGCAAACGCTGCCGGCGGAGCCACTCCGCGTGACACCTCTGGTACGGAGTTCGGCTGCTGAAGCGGCGGTGCGTCTGCGTACGAGTGGTCGCGCCACGGTCACCGCGGAGGCGTTTGGAGAACGAGGCGGCAGGTCCGCGGCGACGCGGATGTCCGCGATGGCGTTGCTGGCGACGCTGGTGCTGGTGGAGAGGTCGGTGCGGTTGGTGAGGCCGATGAAGACATCGCTGATGTTGGCCTAGTCAGGTATCAGGCCGACCTGCCGTGCGGTGACGAAGACGTCGGACCCGTTGTCCATGCCGTTCGCGATGCGGTTGGCGATGGGGCGGAACCGGGAGGCCTCGGTGATGGCGATGATGTAGCGCAGCATGCCGCGCGCCTGGGTGGTGCGGTCGGTGCCGCGGATGCCGAGGTCCCTAAGGCTGTTCTCAAGGCTGAACTCGTTCAGGTTGACGGCGGTCAGCGACTGGTTCGCGACGCGGGCGAGGGCGTCGTAGCCCTCCTTGCCGAGGAACCGGTTGTCGTCGGCGTCCTCATGGTTGGGGACGTCGGAGGCGAGGTTCAGAACGAAGTTGTGCGGGGTGTCGCTGGAGAAGAACCGCACGACGCAGAAGTCGCTGAGCCGTACGATCGCATGCACCGCGGGGGTGTGGTCGCCGCTGCTGATCACGATGTCGGCGAAACTCTGACTTTCCGTGTTGCCGGTGATGGCGACATTCACCTCGGTGTCGACGTTGGGCATGACGCGGCCGTTGGCCGAGGTCTCGGCGAGGTTGCGCAGCTGGTCGAGCATGGTCAGATAGGCGCCCGAGCCGCGGTTGATGTTCCAGGGGACCTGTGGGAAGTCGACGTGTTTCTTGCCGGCGACGGTCTCGGCGTTGATCGTCACATGGTCCGCTGCCGTCGAGGCGGATGTCTCGGTGTCCCTGGGGACTGTGAAGAGAACCAGGATCCCGAGAAGGACGGACAAGGCGACCGCGATCAGGACGCTGGTGGGCATGGTGGGCTCCGGTTGTTCGACGTGCAGCGATGTCACGACCGACGATCACAGCCGGGAGGTTGTTCGGCAGGCCCCCCTTGCCGCCGCATACAATTCCGCGCACTACTTGTCCGGACGTAACGCTGTCGTCGCTCCACGCCTCTACCTTGCGGGCGACACGCTGTGCAGGACGCCACCGGCGTACGGCGGCTGCCCGGCAACCTGCTCGACGCCCCGCCCGCCTCTTCGCGCCGGGGCCGAAGCCCTCACCCGCGCGCTCGCCCCGCGCACGTTTCCCGGAGCGACCCAGGAGGATCCGTCCGGTCGTCTCCCAGGTCGCAGGGCTCACCTGGATGTGGGCGGTGATGGGGTTCGAGTCCCGGAACCGGCGCTGGAGCGGCTGGTCTGCGTAGAGCGCCGTGGGCATGGGTGAGGCCACCGTCAGCCCCGCAGCAGCGGAAGCATAGGTCGGACTGGCGGTGCCAGCCGCTCCGGCCACAGATGGACGGCGTACGAACCGGGACCGGTGACCGGCACCCCGTAGGGGACCCGCAGTCCCGTGACCACGTGGAAGGCGTCGCTGTCGTCGAGGCGGAAACCGTCCTGCTGCCACAGGTAACGCCACGCGCGCTCCACGAGCAGCGGGTGGCGGGCGTGGTGCAGCATGCCGAGAGTGTCCAGTTCATCCCAGTGGACGCTGAGAGGGATCAGCCGGCCAAAGGACACGGCCGGGGCGGTGGCACCCTGGGAGCCGCCGGCGCCGCGGTGGACCTCGGGGGCCGCATCGCCCTACCGGCCCTGAGGCGCACAGCCGGCCGTCATGGACGCACGACGACGATCCATCCGGGGTTGTAGGGGGCAGCCGCGTCCGCGGATCTCTCGCGCCGGTCCACCAGGGCCCGCAGCGGTGGCCCTTGACGATCGACCCGTCGCTGCCCCGGTCCCGACTCCCCCCGACCGGGGCAGCAGCCCGCCCTGATCAACGGGTCGAGAAAACCGACGGGAGAGCTGTCCATGAAGATCCGGAAGACCGGTTGCCGCCGAACGGCCGTGCTGACATCGGCCCTGTCCCTCGCGCTGATCCCCTCTCCACGGCATGTCGCAGACCAAGGTGGGAGGTGGGCAGGATCGCCGGCACCACCACCACGTCCGCGGAAGCAGCAAGGAAGGTAGGCGGGCGGGAACCGGTTCGCGCCGTACTGGCGCCAGTCCCGGGGCTGGATCGCATTGCTGACCCGGTCACTTTCATGATCCACCGAGACGGTCAGGGGCAGACCCGCCGGTACGGACGGTTCGGAACGTAGGTGCGCCACTGTGCCCGGGTCAGCTCCGTGTTCCCGGCGCGGGCGCAGACGAGGGATACCGCTCGGTCGGGATCCACGACGTACCGCTGGAGCGGGACGTGCTCGCCGCCCGCGTACAGCATGGTGCTGTCCGGGCTGAAGGCGAGCGTGTGGATGCTTCCACCGGGGGTGGGCAGAGAAGGGCCGAGAGGTTGCCGGGTCGAGATGTCCCAGAGTTGGACGGTGCCCGCGTCGCCGCCCACGGCGAGCGTGCTGCCGTCCGGACTGAACGCGAGAGCCGTGATGGTCTCGGCTGAGTCGGTGGACGGATCGACGGGCCCCAGAAAGACGTTCCTCAGGATGCCCGCCCGGTGCCGGAGGTCGCCGTCCCAGACGGCCACCCGGCCCGTCCCGTCGCCGGCCGCCAGGCCGGAGCCGTCGGGTGCGAAGGCGATGGCTGCGATGTCATCGTGCTGGACGAGGTCCTGGGCGTGGGACCGGCCCGCTCGGACGACGCGGTTGTCGGTCACGAGGAGCCCGCCGTCACGGCTGACGGCCAGATGACGGCCGGCCGGGCCGGGGAGGAGGGCCGTCCTCCGCCGCTGTGTGGTGTGCCATGTCTCGTTGACGAAGCCGTCGTCGGTCAGACGTGCGGTGAGGAGCGTACGACCGCCCGGTCCCAGGGCGATCGCGTCCGGCGCCATCGCGGACGCCGCCGCCAGGTCCACCGTGGTCTTCGCCCGTCCGGCGCCCACGTCCCACACCGTCAGACGCTGAGGCTCCGTGCCCCAGGTGGCGGCGGAGACTCCGTACGCGAACGTGCCTCCGTCGGGGCTGAAGGACAGCAAGGGCTCGGTGACGTCCGCGGGGACGGCCGGTATGCCGGTGCGGAAGTCGGGATGTGACGGGTCCGGCAGGGTGCGCAGCAGACGGCCGTCGCGCGTGTTCCGCAGCTGGAAGACGTAGCGGTCACCGATACGTTCGGCGGTGGCGAGCGTCCTGCCGTCAGGGCTGAGCCAGACCCCGGTGAGCGGACTTGTGCGCCAGGCGCGGGTGAGCGTCGTGGTGAGGTCGAGGGTGTGGACCGTGCCCCCTTCGAGGTACCGCAGCAGGGGCCGCGAGGAGTCCCAGGCGAGACCGGAGAGCGACTCGTTGTCCAAGGAGTGCCGGAAAACGGGGGTGCCGCCGCTGGGTAGACGCCACACTCTGATCTCCTGGCCGCCGCCGGTCGCCAGAAACGAGCCGTCCGCGCTCAGGACGGCCTCAAGGGCACCCGGGTGGACGACGTCGGCGAGCTCTCGTCCCGACGTCGTGTCCCATACCCGCACCCGGCCCCCGATGAGAGCGAGGAGCCGGCCGCCGGTGAGGCCCAGGAGGACATCGTCACCACAGACGCCGCGAGCGCTCGTCCAGGCGCCGGAACGGACGCTGCGCGTGGAGGTGTCCCAGACCTGCGGGGCCAAGCCGCGCGGACAGACGGCCAGCAGCCGGTCGTCGGCCGCCGCGTGGGTGAGCTCTCCCCGGCCGGCCGACGGGGTCCGGAAGACCAGATGGCCGTCGGTGACCGAGTAGAGCCCGGCCCGGTCGTCGTCCGGGCTCCTCATCAGGAAATTGTGGCCACTCGCCCCGAAGGTCACAGTGTTCCTGAACGGCAACGGGCCCCCGATCCAGCGCCTCGTTCGGGTGTCCCACAGCCGCTGGATCTGCTGGGCGGTCTGGATGACGAGCACCCGGCCGTCCGGACTCGCGGCGAGTATCGCCCCGTCGGGTACCGGCCCCGAGGCGATACGGCGACGGGTGCCTAGATCCCACGTCCGCCAGGTGGTGTTGTCGCTGGTGCTGAGCAGGGTGCGCCCGGAGCTGTCGAGGTACCGGTTCGGTTCGTCACCGGGCGCCGGGTCGGTGAAGTTGTCCAGTTCGGGCTGGGCCAGCGCGCCCAGCAGGGCTCGGCGGGACTCCGGCAGCGGGGAGGTGCGCCATGCGGCGACGCCGAGCAGCATCGCGGTGCGCGGGTCGGTGGTCCGCAGCGCTTCGGCGACCGCGGCCACCCGGCGGGCGGCCGTGTCGGTGGTCTGCTTCTCGCTGTCCTGACGCAGTCGTACGGCGGTCAGGCCGACGACCAGGGCCACCGCCAGCACGGCGCACAGCGAGGCCGTGAGCGTGCGGCTGCGGCGTCGGGCCCGGGTGGCGGTCCGTTCCTCCGCCGCCCGCTGCTCCACCGCGGCGACCAGGAAGGCCGTCTCCTCGGACGTCAGACCGTCGTAGGCCCGGTCGTCGCCCGCGAACAGTTC
>NZ_JBHVDD010000126.1:0-21769 GCF_042802995.1 Streptomyces sp. NPDC057438 | reverse complement strand
TTCGGCGCCATCGACGGCGCCTCGTTCCAGCTCGCGTGCGGGACTGCGCGGTCATCGGTGCCCCGCACGACGGCTGGGCCACCTGCGCACAATCCGGCCCCCCTCCCGTCTCCCGTCATCCGATCGGACGGCGAGGAAGCCCTTCAGAGGAGTGACACATCCATGACCCTCATGCGAGCCGCGCGCCTGCACCTGCCCACCCACACGCTGACGATCGAGGAGGTACCCCGGCCGACAGCCGGCCCCGGCCACGTGCTCATCGAGGTTGCGGCGGCCGGTGTGTGCATGTCCGACGTCCATCTCATCGACGGCACCCTCGGCCGCCCTCCGCACCTTCAGGGGGACACCGTCACCGTCGGCCACGAGGTCTCCGGCACGATCGTCGAACTCGGTGACGACGTCACTCAGTTCACCCTCGGCCAGCGGGTGGTCCTCCAGGCGGGCGTCATCAGGGGCGGTCAGATGCATACCCGCGGAGTGGATTTCGACGGCGGATGGGCCGAATACACCCTGGCGAGCGTCGAGTCCGTGTTCCCCCTGCCCGACTCCCTTCCGTTCGAGCAGGCGGCGATCATCCCCGACGCCGTGTCGACCCCGTGGGACGCCATCGTACGTACCGCCGCCGTCCGGCCCGGCGAGGCGGCCGGTGTCTGGGGCGTGGGCGGTCTGGGAGCCCACGCCGTGCAGTTGCTGCGGGCCGTCGGTGCTTTCCCGATCATCGCGGTCGACCCGGTTGCCGCCGCGCGAGGGCGGGCGCTGGACCTCGGTGCGGACCTTGCCCTCGACTCCGGCGACCCGACGTTCAGGGAGCAGGTGCTGTCCGTCACCAAGGGACGAGCTCTGAACGCGGCGTTCGACTTCGCCGGCGTCACCCCCGTCCACGAGCAAGCTCTGACCGTCCTGGCGCCAGAAGGCCGCCTGATCCTGGCCGGACTGTCCGGCCGGCCGCTCGTCGTGAACGACAGCACCATGTTCAGCTACCTGAAGCACGAGATCCGCGGGCACTTCGGCACCAAGCTCGACGCCGTACCGCAGCTCGTGGAACTCGTGGGCGGCGGACGGCTCGACTTCTCCCGGTCCATCACCGACGTACTGCCGCTGGAGAAGGCGAGCGTCGCCGTGGAGCGTCTGCACACGAAGGAGGGCAACCCGCTACGCCTGATCCTCAAGCCCTGAGTCACACCAGGTCCTCACCAGTCCCGACCGACCGGGCCATGACCTCGCACAGGCGTCATGCGCCTTCTCGTGTTCCGCGAACGAAACCACGGCCCTCCGGCCGTGGTTTCTCGTGTCGCGGCACCAGTGCCCCCGGTCGCAGGCACTCCTAGGGTTCCCGTACCTCCCGTCGCCGCGACGTGAACTCCCCGCTTCCGCAGCGGATCAACGCCCTGCCGTGCCGACAGAAGGAGAGATCGTGAACCAGCCCCTCTCGCTCGCGCACCTCGTGCGCGACCGTGCCGACACCGACACCGACACCGACCTCGACGTCCTGACTTTTGAGCACGAGGGTCGCACCCAGGTACGCATGTACGGCGACCTCTGGGCCCACGCCCTGCGGCTCGCCGACGTCTTCTCGGCGCTGGGCGTCTCCCGCTCGGAAGGCTTCGGCTTCCTGCTCCACAACGAACCCGAGTTCGTCGAGTCCATGATCGCCGCGAACGTGCTCGGAGAGGTGTTCGTCCCTCTGGATCCGCGGCTGCGGGAAGACCGACTGGCGTTCATGATGGGCGGCAACGGCCGGATGACTTGCCATTTGGGGATTCGGGCCATGCCGCAGCCGAGGACTATCCGGATGGTTGCCTGGGCCTGAGGCTGGGGCCGCGCTTCAGCGAGGCAGCAGGACGGCGACCTGCCTGTGGATGTCCTGCACGATCTCCTCGACGCTCAAGGCGATGTTCACGCTCGCCGCCATGCTGAGGAACATCACGGCGGACACGATGTGTGCCAGTGTCGCGGCGTCGCCCTCTGCGACCCGCTCGTCTCGGCGCAGAACGGCGGCGACGGCCTCCTCGGTCTGCGCGACGATGGCGAGTGCTGCGCCGTGTCGGGGCTCCTCGGGGTCGCCGAAGACCATCTCGCGCAGGTAGGTGCGTCCGTTGTCGATCTGGGTGCGGTTGCACTCGACGATCGGCCGGACGATCGCCAGCACCGCGTCCAGCACGCCTGGGACGGTCTCGGCGTCCGCCCGGCCCTGCTCAAGTGCTTCGACGTACTTGGCGTTCTGGACAAGGAGGAGGAGTTCGCCCTTGGTCTTGGCATAAAGGAACAGGGTCCCGGTGCCGATGTCGGCCTGGTCGGCGATCTGCTGGGTCGTGACCTCATCGACGCCGTGCTCGGCGAACAGCTCACTGGCGGCAGCGACGATGCGGTCGAGTTTCTCCTGCTTGTTCCGCTCGCGCCGTCCGACAGGCATGACGGTGTCCTCCAGACGTAGATTCTGACTGTAATCAGATTTGATTGTACTCAGTACCGTGTGAGCTCGACTGTGGCTCTGCTCATTCTCCCATCGCGGGGGTGGCGTGTCCTTGCTCCACCCGTGCGCAGCCACGAACCTCGCATCCCCCTTGGAAGAAGGAACCCATGCCCTCCCTCGATGGAGCAGCCGTCCTCGTCACCGGCGCCAATGGCGGTATCGGCACCCACTTCGTCCACGAAGCCCTGGCTCGCGGCGCCGTCAAGGTCTACGCCACCGCCCGCTCCCCCCGCGCCTGGGACGATGACCGCATCGTCCCCCTGACCCTTGACGTCACCGACCGTGCGTCGATCGCCGCGGCCGTCGCCGCCGCGGCGGATGTCACCGTGCTCGTCAACAATGCGGGCGCTGTCCCGCCGAGCGCGAGCCAGCAGGACGTCACCGAGGCGTGACATCCGGGCGAACATGGAGACGAACTTCTTCGGACCAGTCTTCCTCGCCCGCGCCTTCGCACCGGTCCTCGCCGCCAAGCAGGGGTCGATCCTCGTCGACGTGCACTCCGTTGCCAGCTGGTATGCCTTCGGCGGCGCCTACAGCGCGTCCAAGGCCGCACTGTGGTCGGCCACCAACTCGCTGCGCATCGAGTTCGCACCCATGGGCGTCCACGTGACGGGTGTGCACATGGGCTACGTCGACATCGGTATGGCCGCGCACGCCGACGGACCCAAGATGCTGCCGACGCAACTGGTGACGACGGTCTACGACGCCGTCGAGGCCGGAGAATACGAGGTCCTGGCCGACGAGTTGACCAAGGGGGTCAAGGCGGCTCTGAGCGGCCCGGTCGAGGCGCTTTACCCGGACCTGCACAGCACGGACGCCTGAGCTTGTTCTTCGGGCCCGACGTGATCTCTTCACGTCGGGCCCCGTGATCCATGGCGTTCGAACGGTGGGCCGACCGGTGTCGAGAAGGCGTACACCGTCGCGGCCGTCGAGCCGTGGACGACATCGACGGTCGATCCGGCAGCAGCCCGATCAGCAGCGGGGCACCCCACCGCCGTGGCGGCAGACCATCGCGGCTGTCGGGCCACGGGCTCAGGCGGTGCCAGGCACCGCGAGTTCGGCCCGGTCGGTGTCGGTGAAGCTTGGTCAGGCCATACTCGGCACGCACTCGTCCGCGCATCATCCGGTGCAGTTCGTCCAGCGACCGCCGGGGTACTTCCCCCCGCCGCCACTCGCAGCGGTGTCGGCGGGTACAGACTGCGCCACCGGGTGGTGAGTCCTGGCCAATGGGCCCGTGGCCTGGAGAGGGCGCCGACGCGTTCGAATTCACCCGCGATGATGGTGCGCCGGTCGACCACGGTGTCGAAGACGTCGGAAATCAGGTGGGCCCCGCGGCACAAGAGGACGGACGCGGCATCGGCTGCGTCCGTGCTCGCTTCCTGATGGGTGTCAGCGTTGCTGGTTGGCGATGCCGATGTAGTGCCCGAGACGGTACTCGAAGTCGATGCCGGCGTGTTCGACGACGGCCTGCGTGGCTGCGGCCCGGGTGAGGAAACCGGGGAGGGTGAGGGAGTGGGTGAACTCGCCGTACGCGGCGACCAGGTCCGCGTCCGGGGGCAGGGATGCCCGGTTGATCTGGGCTTTGGCCGAGGCGAGTGAGGTGCGGTCGAAGGAGGCGAGCCGGGCGGCGACGGTGCCCACGAAGGCGTCGAGTTCGCTGTCGGGGAGGGCGCGGGTGACCCAGCCCCAGCGTTCGGCGGTGTCGGCGTCGTAGTCGTCGCTGGTGAGGATGGCTTCCAGGGCGCGGTCGCGTCCGATGGCCCGGGGGAGGCGTTCGGTGCCGCCACCGCCGGGCAGCAGTCCGCTGCCGACCTCGGGCTGTCCGAAGATCGCTTTCTCCCGGCTGGCGTAGCGCAGATCGAGGGCGAGGGCGAGCTCGTTCCCGCCGCCGCGGGTGCGTCCGCGGATGGCCCCGATGGTGATGTAGGGCGCTTTGGAGAGTTCCAGGACCAGATTCGTCCATGCCGGCACCGCGTCCGGGTCTTCGGGGGCGGGGAAGTCGGCGGCGGCGGCCAGGTCGAAGTGGTTGTAGAAGAAGTCGGGGGTGGCGCTGTCGAACAGCACGACCTGGATGTCCGGGTCGGTGGCCAGTTCGGTGACGATCTCGATGAGGCGCAGGACCGTCTCGCCGACGATGAGGTTGACGGGCGGGTTGGCGAAGGTGATCTTCGCGATCTGCGGTGAGGTGCGCTCGTAGTGGATGGTGCTCTGCTGCTCGCTCATGGCTGGCTCCGGATGCGTGGTGGGTATCAGATGGCGACGGAGGCGCGAGGAGGGCCAGGAAGCCGGGGCGGATGGATTGCTGAGCAGATTCGGTGGTCCCGCTTCCTGTCTGCGCGCTGCTCACTCCTGATAGCGCGGGAGGATGTCGCCGTTCTGGACGTAGGTGAGGGTGGCGGTGACGTCGTAGGCGTGGATCGCGGAGACTTGCGGTGCCAGCCGGTCGGACAGGTCCTCGATCGCGTTGCCGCTGAAGAAGGCGTCCCGTGCCGCGGTGTCGGTGAACCCGAGGCTGACCGAGGCGTGGAAGTGCTGGTCGTGGGGGTTGTCGTGGGCGACGTCCGGGGTGTCCCAGAGCTTTTCGATCCAGGGCAGGAACGTCTGCGTGCGCAGTTCCTTCAGCACTCCGGTGCCGGCGAGCGCGGGTGCGAGCTGCTCGTTCACGAACTTCCGGAAGGCGCCGGCGCCGACCCCGTCTCTGCGGCGAAGGTAGATCAGCGCATGGGCACCGACCGTCTGTCCGGGGCCTGCGACGTCGTACCAGCGGGATGAGTTCGGCGGGCCGGCGTAGAGCAGGGTGCGGCGGAACACGTTGATCTCGTCGGCGTATGCCAGCTTCGTCTGCTTGCGCCCTTTCAGGGGTGCAAGCGTCGATTGGAAGGTGACTTCCGCGACGCCGTCGATCTTCCGGTCGGCGGGGATCGCGGTCTGGACCCCGTGGACGGCCGGCCACAGGCCCGTGTTGTGCTCGGCGAGGTGGATCTGCCGGTACTCCTCCAGGCCCGGGGTGGCGGAGATGATCCCTGAGTGCGGGCCCTTCCAGTGGTCCATGCCGGTCTGGCGGGGCTGGTCGGTGCGCACCCACAGCAGGATCGAGGAGGTGAGAGGCTTCTTCACTGCCAGGGGCGCGGCGGCCGGTGACGTGCTCATGGTGTTGCCCTTTTTCCAGGTCAGCTGGTGGTCATCGAGCCAGGAACTCGACCGCTACGGGGGCGAACTCCTGGTGGTACTGGAAGACGCCGCCGTGCCCGGAGTCGGGGTAGATGATCAGCTCGCTGCCCTTGATGCGCCGGTGCAGGTCCTCCGACAGGACCGACGGCACCATGCGGTCGTTGTCGCCGTTGGCGATCAGGGTGGGCTGCGTGATCGACGACAGGTCGTCGGGGGCGGAGCGCCCCCACTTCTTGATCGCCTTCAGCTGCGTCTGGAACGCCTTGGTCTTGATCTCCGCGTCGCGGTCGACGGTGCGCTCCTTGAGCCGGTTGACGAACGCGCGCCCGGCGGCCTTGCCGGTGGCGTTGCGGTTGAAGAACAGGAACTCCTTGGGGTCCGAGCGGGTCAAGGTGGCGCGCAGGATGTCCCAGTAGGTGATTCTGGCGACCTTGTCGATGTCCTTGCCGCCCTTGGGCCCGGTGCCGGTGAGGACCAGCTTGCGGACGAGCTCGGGGTGCTTCACCACCAGGGCCTGGGCGACCATGCCGCCGAGGGAGAAGGAGAAGACGTCGATCTTGTCGTACCCGAGTGCCTTGATGAAGGTGTAGGCGTCGTCGGCCATCGCCTCGACACTGTCCGGCACCTGACCGGTGGACGCCCCGACACCGCGGTTGTCGAAGGCGATGACGTGACGGCCCTTCGCGACGGGGTCGACGATGCGGGGGTCCCAGTTGTCCAGGGTCGCGGCGAGGTGGACGAAGAAGACGACGGGGATACCGCCCTTCGGTCCCAACTCGCGGTAGGCGTAGGTGACGCCGCCTGCGCGGACGGTGCGGGCCGGGGCCTTCGCGTAGGAGGTGATGACGGTTTCGTTCGGGATGTCGGTGCTGCTCATGACTTCTCCTCGTGCGTTCTGTGTCGCTGTGCGTTCTGTGTCGCCCGTCGCGGTTGCGGCGGGTCAGCTGCGGCCGATGACGGCCTTGCCGCGGATGCCGCCCTGGGACAGGGACTGCAGTGCCTGCGGGGTCTGGTCGAAGCCCACCACCTTTCCCACGACCGGGCGCACCACGCCCTGGTCGATGAGGGTGGTTATCTGGCGGAGCTGGTCGCCGCTGGCGCGCATGAACAGGAACTCGTACGTCACGCCGAGCTTCTTGGCCTGCCTGCGGATCTTGCCGCTCAGGCCTGCGACCGCCAGGCGCATCAGCGGGTTCAGGCCGGCCTCGCGGGCGAACGCGGGGTCCGGGGGACCGGTGATCCCGATGGCCTTGCCGCCGGGCTTGAGGACCCGCAGGGACTTCTCGAGGGTCTCCCCACCGATGCTGTCCAGTACCACGTCGTAGCCGGTCAGGAGCTGCTCGAAGTCCTGGGTGCGGTAATCGATCACCGTGTCCGCACCGAGCGCGCGCACGAAGTCCGCGTTGGAACCACTGGCGGTCGTGGCGACGCTCGCACCGAGGTGCGCGGCGAGCTGGATCGCGATCGAACCGACCCCGCCGGCGCCGGCGTGGATGAGGACCTTCTGCCCGGGCCGCACCTTCCCGCGCTCCACCAGCGCCTGCCACGCCGTGAGCGCCGCCAGCGGCAGCGAGCCGGCCTCTTCCATGCTGATCGAGGCGGGCTTGAGCGCCAGGTCGCCCTCCGCTACGGCGATGCGCTCGGCGAACGTGCCGATGCGGTCCTGGTGGGGCCGGGCGTAGACCTCGTCTCCGGGCTTGAAGCCGCGAACCGCTGTCCCGACGCCGATGACGGTGCCCGCGACGTCGTTGCCCAGGATCAGCGGCAGCTTGTAGGGCAGGATCTGCTTGAACTCACCGGCGCGGATCTTCTCATCCAGCGGGTTCAGCCCGGCGGCCTCCACCCGGACGAGCACGTCGTGCTCCCCCACGGTGGGTTCGGGGACGTCCGCCTCCTGCAGCGGCTCCTTGTACTTGGTGACGACGAACGCTCGCATGGGACGCCTCTCCTTGTCTTCATCCTGCTTATCGAGGTTTGAGGCCAGATCAACCAATTCGGCGTGATTTCCGGGGTCTCGCCTCACTCCCTCAACCCGAGTACACTCAACTATGAGTCTACTCAGAATTATTGTCAAGGGAGGTCCCATGGGACGCGGCCACATGCCGATCGGGCGCCGCGAGCGGGCCAGACAGGACAAGCGCGAGCGCATCATGACCGCAGCCCGCGAACTGTTCGCCGAACACGGCGTCAGCGGGGTCACGACACAGCGGATCGCCCACCGGGCCGACGTCGCGATCGGCACTCTTTACCTGTACGCGTCCACCAAGGCCGAGTTGCTGATCATGGTGCAGAACGAGAAGTTCGCCGCCGCCATCGATTCCGGACTCGCCGCCGCCAACGCCGCCGTCGGACAGGGCTTACTGGAGCCGGTCATCGCTCTCGTCCGTCCCGTGGTGGAGTGCCTGAGGGAGCACACCGAGAACGGCCGCACATACCTGCACGAACTCGTCTTCGGCGACCCGGCCGAGCCCTACCGGCAAGCGGGTCTGGCCCTTGCCGGCAGCCTCGAGGACGGCATCACCGGCCTGCTCACCCACAACGAGCACATCGATCCCGCCGACGCGGCGACCCTGGCGCGGGTGATCACCGCGATCATCCACATCGGCACCACCGCCACCCTGTACCTGCACCGCAGCGACGAAGCCGTCCTCGCCGACATCCGCGACCAGATCCACACCACCCTGACGCCCCACCACCGCGAGGCATTGACCACTCGCTCCACGAGCCAACCATCGAACACCTTGGAAAAGGGCACGTCATGAGCGCGCACTACGACGTCATCGTCCTCGGTGCCGGCTCGAGCGGGTACGCCGCCGCGATCCGCGCCGCGCAACTCGGCAAGAACATCCAGTCCGGCAGTCCGGCAGTCCGGCAGTGCGGACAACGGACAGCCGCAAACTCTGTCCACAATTCCGGTTCCGGCGGGCTACCGGCAGGCAGGGCGGACCGCGGTGGAGGAGCGGGGGAGCAGCGTGGCCGCGTCGCGGGTCGAGGCGGTCCGGCGGGCGGGCGCCGCTGACGGGCGGCCGACGAGGCCGCCGTCCTCGGTACCGAGGACGTCCTGGGCCCGCAACGCGCCCTCCCCGGTGCCACATACCGGCCGCGAGCACCCGCCGGCAGCAGCAGGCCCCGGCCATCACCGAAGACACCCCTCCGGCGCGAGCCGCAGCCCTGCCTCAGCCCCCGTGCGAGCCGCCGCCCCGGCCGTCACCGAAGCACCCCCGCGAGCCGCAGCCCCGCCCCCTCCGAAGCCCCGAGCCGCAGTTCCGTCTTGTCCGGCCGTGCCCGCAGGTCGGCCCCGTCCCGTTCGGCCGCGCCCGGAGCCCCGGGACCGGTCGGTCCCGGGGCTCCAGTCCCGCTTCACCTGCCCGCAGCCGACCCGGCCGGGGCGGCCGGCGTCAGGCGACGCTCAGGACGATCTTCCCGGTGGTGCGGCCCTGCTCGCCGATCTCGTGCGCCTTCGCGGCCTCGGCCAGCGGGACGACGGTCTCGACCACGGGCGTGAGCGCGCCCCGCTCGGCCAGGGCGGCGATCTCGCGCAGACCCAGGTGGTCGGGCTCGACCAGCATCCACACCGCCCGCACGTGGCCGGGGACGTCGGCGGGGACGTCGTCGGGGCCGGGCAGGGTGATCAGCCGGCCGCCCGGGCGCAGCACCGTCAGGGACCGCTCGGCGTTCTGGCCGCCGAGCCCGTCCAGCACCACGTCCACGTCCCCGACGGCGTCCTCGAAGCGGACCGTGCGGTAGTCGATCACCTCGTCCGCGCCCAGTTGCCGCAGCAGGTCGTGCTTGCCGGCGCTGGCCGTGCCGATGACGTACGCGCCGCGGGCCTTGGCGATCTGCACGGCCAGGTGGCCGACCCCGCCGGCCGCCGCGTGCACCAGCACCCTCTCACCGGCGCGCACCCCGGCGGTGTCCACCAGGGCCTGCCAGGCGGTCAGCGCGGCCAGCGGCAGCGCCGCCGCCTGCACGTGGGTGAGGTTCGCCGGCTTGGGCGCGAGGTGGCGGGCCGGGGCGACGACGTACTCGGCGTAGGCGCCGGCCTGCCGCGGGAACAGCGGCATGCCGTACACCTCGTCCCCGGGGCGGAACATCCCCACGCCCGGTCCGACGGCCTCCACGGTGCCGGAGACGTCCCAGCCGACCGCCGGGACCTCGCCCCACTCGATCAGGGCCCCGCTGGCCCGGGTCTTGAAGTCCACCGGGTTCACACCGGCCGCGTGGACCCGCACCAGGACCTCGTTCAGTCCCGGCTCGGGCCGGGTGACCTCACGCTCCACGAGCACCTCCGGTCCGCCCCACTGCTCCACGACCACCGCACGCATGCTGTCCGCCTCACTCTTGTCCGTCTTGATCGGATACCGGCCGCCCGGGCCCTTCCCGGCGCGACGCAGTCCACGATCCGGCACCCGCCCCCACCATGGTGTTGGCCGTCCGGCCACTATGTGACAGGATCTGGCCATGAGTGAGATGCAGTGGCCGTGCACCGACCCCCGCCCCGCCCCGAGCGCCGACGCGGCCGGGCGGCACCGCATCGCCGTCCTCGCCCTGCCCCGCGTCCCGCCCTTCGAACTCGGCATCCCCTCCCGCGTCTTCGGCAGCGTCCTGGACGCCGGCTCACGCCCGCTGTACGAGGTCACCGTCTGCACCGCCGACGGCGCCCCGGTCCTCAGCGACGCCGGATTCACCGTGCAGCCCGCGGCCGGTCCCGAGGCCCTGGCCGCCGCGGACACCGTGATCGTCCCGCCCACGCACGCCATGCCCGAGCTGGGCCGCGGCGGCCCCCTGCCGCCCGAGGTCACCGCGGCCATCGCCGGCATCCGGCCCGGCACCCGCCTGGTGTCCATCTGCACCGGCTCCTACGTCCTGGCCGCCGCGGGCCTCCTCGACGGCCGGCCCGCCACCACCCACTGGAACCTCGCCCCCGAGTTCCGCCGCGCCTACCCCCGCGTCAAGGTCGACGAGGAGGTCCTCTTCGTCGACGACGGCGACGTCCTGACCTCCGCGGGCGTCGCCGCCGGCGTCGACCTGTGCCTGCACATGATCCGCCGCGACCACGGCGCCGCCGCCGCCAACCGCGCCGCCCGCATGTGCGTCGTCCCGCCCTGGCGAGACGGCGGCCAAGCCCAGTACATCGACCGCCCGGTGCCCGAACCCACCGTCGCCACCACCACGGCCACCCGCGCCTGGGCCCTGGAACACCTCGGCGAACCCCTCTCCCTGAACCGCCTGGCCGAACACGCCCGGATGAGCCTGCGCTCCTTCACCCGCCGCTTCCGCGACGAGGTCGGCATGACCCCCGTGCAGTGGCTCACCGCGCAACGCCTGGAACTGGCCAAGCAGTTGCTGGAGACCACCGACCTGTCCATCGACCTGGTCGCCCACCGCTGTGGCTTCGGCTCCGCCAACTCCCTGCGCGCCCACATGCGCACCGCCTTCGGTGTCTCACCCGCCTCCTACCGCCGCACCTTCCGTACCGACGACCTGGTGGAAGCGGGCGTCTGAGGACACATCAGCGCCGCACATACCCGCTCCGCGGGCCGGCCGGGATCCGCCTGATCATCCGCTGCCGGTGCCCCCATCGCTGCCATGACCCCTTCTTCCAGCGAACCCGTGCTGGCTTCGTTCACCTCTAGGAACAGCGTTTGTCGATGGGTTGCGGAGGCGCACTTGGCGATCAACCGGCTCGGGAATGTCGACGAGCGATGACGGCACGTGTCCGGCCCCGATGAAGGCTGGTCGATCTCGCAGAGCTGGCGATCGGTAGGTTTGTGTCGTCGAACGTTGAGTCGCCTGTTCGAAGGGGTGGGGTAGAGGTGGAAGAGCCAGAGATCGCGATCAGACTCACCCGCGACGAAGCGACGGTCCTGTCGGACTGGTTGGAACGATTGCAGATGACCGATCTCAGCAACACGGTCGACGATCCGGCGGCATGGGCACCGATCCATCGGATCGCCGGTCAGTTGGACAAGATGCTGCCCGCGCTGTTCTTCCCCGACTATGACGTGCGGCTGGAGGAGGCCCGGCGCCGCCTGCGTCCGCTCGATGACGACAGCCAGGACTGAGCCGATCGAATCTCGCGTCAGGCCCAGCCCTGCCCGCGAATGCGGACCGGCCTGCCGCCCGTCAGGGCGGCGAGTCGGGCAGCGGCAGGTGTCAGCCGGCCTTGGCGGGTTCCTCAGCTCGCCGGGGTCCTGAGCGGCCGGTGTAGCCTTCTGGCCGTTCGAATTCAGGCAGGGGGTGGGGAGGGGATGCGATGGACGTGGCGCGGGTCATGGAGTCGTTGGCAGAGCAGGGTGTGACGGTGTTGTTCAAGGTCGACGCCGAGCGCATACGCGATGCGACGAAGCCTTGGACCTTTGTTGCGAGCGGCTCTCCGCTTCGGGATGATCTCCTGGTTCGCACGGACGCCGCCTCTCTGGAGGCGTGCCTGGAGGTCTGCCTACCGCGGCTGCGTGAGCTTGGATTGGTGATTCCCGATTGACGGCGCGGTTCAGGGCGGCCAGCGAGCCGTGATCGAGCTTCCCGAAGGGTCATGGTGGGACTGGGACATTGTCGCCTGGGACCCCGGACGGTTGCGTCTGGGCGCCGGGCACGACATCTCGTATGCCCACGGCTTGGAGCTGGTGTTCAGCGACCCTGTCTTTGTCACGTGCCCGGCCGCCTTCCAGGATCCTGTGTTCCGTGCGCCGACGCCTGACGAGGTCCGGCTCATTGCCCGGCAGGTCGGCGAGGCACCTCCCGTGCTGATTGCCTTCGAGGCCGATGCGGGCGGGCCGAGTCTCGCTTCCGGCCTGGTCGCGGCCGGGCAGCTCGACATCGTTCAGGGAACGGTCTTCCGGTACTGGCGCGAGAACCTCGCAGTCGGGGAACGTCTGGCTCCCTGGGTGAAACCTCCGGCTTGATCGCTCCTCGGCCTATGCGGCCGCCGCACCAAGGGCTTCGCCCGGACAACAATGTTCCTCCTCGACAGCAGTCCTGCTGCTATCACGCTGTCGCCCTTCCCCATGTGACCGGCTTTCCCGGCCTCCGAGTACTACGGTGACTCCGCCACGATCTGGCGTCACCAGCGGGCGTCGCGCCTGCCCGCCGCCCGGCCGGCTGCCGGACGGGAAGGGCGATGCCGGATCGCTTCCCACGTTCACTGAGGATTTCTGTGACGGCGTCGGTGCCCAGCTATACCCCGGCAGCATCGCCACGGACCGCACATCGCAGTCTTGGTCCGGGCCTCCCGAAACCCAGGGCTTCGGCGTAGTCGGCGGGCGTCCGTTTTATGATCATGTAAGGCCGAGGAGTGCGAGGGTCGGCGGGCGTCGCGTCTGTTGCGGCGGAGGCCGGCGGCGATGTTCTTGACGGTGCTCAGCCGGAGGGCGCCGACGGCGAGGTTGCGTCAGGTCGCCATCGCGCGGGGTGCGTTGCCGGTCCGCAACTGGGAGGCGTCCTCGGCGGAGGTGGTGTCGCGGACGTGGTGCAGGGCCTCGATCTTCCAGTGGTCGCGCATCAGTCTCGCGAGTTGGACGGGGGTGGCCTGCTCGGCGGTCAGGCTGGAGACCGCGTAGACGGTCGCGACGGTGGTCTTGCCGGTCTTGCCGGTCTCGCGGTCGGTGCGGCGGCGCTGATCTGGACGGCCTGGCGGGCGCCGGGGAAGAGCAAGCTGTTCACGGTGGCGACCTTGATCCGGCGGATCTCCGCGCGGCCGTGGCCGGTGCCCCGGGTGCGGCCCTGGAACGGGATGTCCTTCCAGGGAAGGCACTTCAGTTGCTTGCGCAGCTTCTTCTGGTTGCCCTTGACGGTCGCGATGTAATGGGCCCCGCGGCCCAGGAGGTAGGCGGCGTGCTCGCGTTGCGTATGGAGGGCGTCGCTGGTGGCCACGGTTGCCGGCCAGGTCGGCGACGGTGTCGAGTAGCGGCTGGAATCGGGTGACCTCACCGGTCTTCTCGCCGACGTCGAGCTGGGCCAGGACCAGCCCGGTGGTGTGCTCCACTGCGGCGAGCAGGTGGATCCTTCGCCCAGCCTTCGCCGCGCCGCGCAGGGACTTGCCGTCCACGGACAGTCCGCGCGGCCCGGTGTTTTGGGGCCGGCGGTCGGCGAGCCATCCGCCCACCGCCCGGTCCACGGCATCACCGTCGATGCGGGCGAGCAGCCGGCGGACCGTCGCCTCCGAGGGCACCAGCCTCCGGGGCAGTACTGGATCGGGGCTCACGCCGAGTCGCTCCAGCACGTGCGGCGGCGCGTCCGCGATCCACTCGCCGACCGCCAGCAGCGAGGTCGCGCCGGTCAGCACCGCGCACGCAGTCAGCGTGAGCACGACGGCCAGGGCATTGCGCACGCCGCGCGGATCGCGTGGATCCGGCACCTGAGCCAGCCGCTCCAGCAGGCCGGTCACCTCCCGGGGTCCGACGTCGGACTGCTCGCGGAGCCGGTCAAGGGCAGGCGGCATCAGGGATGATGCGTCGGCAGGCACGGTTTTCCAAGCAGGTCACGAGGGCGTAGAGCACTCCATGATCACGAGATCTTCCCGGCATCGTCCCCAGGTCACATCAACGCCGCAGCCTCGCCTGCAACCCAGGTCTGCCAGACATGACGGGTGTTCGGCAGGTCAGAGCGGTCAAGGAGCCAGAGCACATACCCTGCATGACACCGGGCCCACGGACTGTCCGAATCGGCTGCCCTACCGAGCCTGCCCCGTAGGTCAGCACTGTCGACAGCCCGGGCAACTCGCACGTACTCGCGATCCTTGCAGCGATACGCACGGTGGACGACGATCTCGACCAGGTCGGTGAGCTTCGCCTTGATCGCCTCCTCCTGGCGAGCACGCGCCACCTTCCGGATCAGACTCTGCTTCGTACCCCACGCCTTCGCATGCTGCGTCCACTCCCGCGGGTACCTCGCCTCCCACTCCAGGAAGAGCAACACATAGGGCAGCCCCGGCCACGTCGCCAGATCCCCGCCCACAGGACCACCCCACACCCCATCAGGCAGCGAACACCTCTGGGCTTGCTGATGCCTCCGGCGCGCCTGCACAAAGGCCGGCTCCCGGTACTGCTCGTCCGCTCCCAGGGGCCGCGTCAGCAGCCACATCTCGTTGGACCGGGCGAGCGCGTCCGTGACCTTCCTCTGAGCCTCCCCCAGACGGACGAGCGCTTCACCTCTCGCAGCCGGATCCTCCGCTATAAGTCCGAACGCCCAACCCAGTCGCTCAGCCCATGCACAAGCGTCGTCCGCATCTGTACCTGCCTCTTCAGCCACGCACGGGATCATCTCCCAGCGCAGTCGGCTCGCTCCACCCGACGGTGCGGGGGCCAAGGGCTCCGAGGCGGAACGGACGTGAGCAGGAACCGCCCGCGCGCCCTCTCTTCATCTCAAGTGATCACGAAACGGACGCCCGCCAACGACGCCGGAGCACTGTCCCGAAACCCATGGGACAAAGGCGACGGGAGAGGCGAGGCCATCGGATATAGCGCCGGCCTCACCTCCAACCCGGGGTTCAGCCTGCCTCCAGCTTCAACCGGTCCCTGCGAAGACCGGCGGCGGGCCTCTCATCACGCGAGATCCATCAGCGCCTCGTGGCGCACAGCCGAGTTCGTCGATGCCGAGAAGGCCGACGCGGCCGTAGCGGTCGATCGTCGTTCCTGGAGATCAACGAAGCCCACCGTCGTGAGCGTCTGCGGTCAGGGTGCCGCGTCCGTGGTGCCGAGTAGTACGCACTGATCGAAGTTCATGCAGCCGCACTCCAGGCAGTCCGCTACTGCCTTGCGCAGGGCCTGGGTTTGTGCGATGTGCTGGTCGAGTTCGGGCAACTTGCGCGTGGCCATGTCCCGCCACTGGCGGGTAGCGGAGGGTGTGGTGTCGCCGGCCAGTAGTTGCGTGATTTCAGCGAGGGTGAACCCGGCTCGCTGTGCCATCTTGATCAGGGCGACCCGGCGGATGGTGGTCGCGGGCCACACTCGGCGTCCGCCTTCGCGACGCGCGCCGGGCAGCAGACCGCGCTCCTCCCAGTAGCGCAGTGCTGAAGCGCGCACGCGGGCTTTGTTCGCGATCTCACTGATGGGCAGATATCGCATGCCGCCCCCCTTTCCCGTTTCGGCCTTGACTTCAAGCGTGCTTGAAGGACGACTGTGACCTGCATGGTCTCAGCAGCACCGGGACGCCTGATGCCCGGCCCCTACCGCTCCCTGTTCGCCGACCGCACCTTTCGTCGGCTGATGCCGGTCTTCGCGTTGTCCGACCTGGGCGACGGCATGACCGTGGTCGCTGTCGCGTGGCTCGCGTTCGCCCTGGGGCCCGACGGCGGCCAAGGCGCGCTGGCTGGCGTGGCTGTCGCCGCCTACGTCCTGCCCGGCGCCCTGGGCGCACTTGTTCTGGGTCGATGGATGCGGCTGCTTCCCGCGCAGCGGCTCCTGGTCACCGACTCCGCGCTACGGGCCGTGCTGCTGGGGGCGGTCCCGGTCGCGCACGTGGCGGAAGTGCTCACACCGGCCGTGTACGTCGGGCTCCTGGGTGCCTCCTCGCTGCTTCACGCCTGGGGCAAAGCCGGCAAGCATGCCCTGTTCGCTCCTCTGCTCTGCGACGACCAGCGTCTGGCGGCCAACAGTGTGCTCAGCACCAGTCTGTGGAGCGCGACGATCGCGGGCCCAGTTCTCGCGGGCCTGCTCGTGGGAGTGGTGTCCCCGGTATGGATCATCGGCTTGGACGCTGCCACGTTCGCCGTGCTCGCCTTCCAGGCCGCCCGCATCACCCTGCCCTGTTCGCCGGAATCAGGGCCGGTGGCCGGCGGTACACGGCAGGGGCTGAGTATTCTGCGGCGCCAGCCGGAACTCCTCGGCCTGCTCGTCGTGACCTGGGTGTTCAACCTTGCCTTTGGCCCCGTCGAAGTCGCCCTCCCCTTGTTCGTCTCCGCCGACCTCGATGCCGGCGCGGGGCTGCTCGGTGCCTACTGGGCCGCCTTCGGGATAGGAGCCGTCATCGGCGCTCTCGCGCTGGGCGCGGCAAGACGCCTTCCCCTGTGGCCAGCCATGCTCGGCATCATCGCAGGTCACGGCGTCGGCATGCTCCCCTTCGCCATCACGCACACCGCTCTGCCTTCCCTGATCGGCTTTGCTTTCGCCGGACTCGTCTACGGCCCCTACTCCGCCCTCTCCTTCACCCTGGTCCAGGACCGCGCACCTGCCGACTTGCTCACCACGGTTCTGGCTGCACGCAGTGCTGTACTCCTGACAGCCTCCCCCCTTGGAGCGGCGCTCGGAGGCTTCCTCCTCGACCGGACCAGTGCCCCCGCCATCCTCGTCGGCTGCGGCGCGCTGATGATCCTCATAGTCCCCACCAGCATCGTTGTACTGAAGCTCTACGGAAATCGTCGACGACGGCATCAGCCCTCACACGTCCCGGCCGAGCGAGCAAGGCACGCCGCCTGAGCGCCGCTGCATGGCGGCGAGCTCCCCGGCATGGTCGATCAGGAGCTCGCCGACCTCATCCGGCCGGGCCTGGCCCCCGCACAGGCGTGCATCCTGGCGGTCGCGTCATGCCCAGGAGCCGCGGACGTCCTTCTGGCCGCCTCGGGTGCGCCACACTGGAGGCAGGCGGCTGACGCCATTGCTCAACCCTCCCTGACCGCAGTCCAGTTACGGGAGATCACTGGTGTACTCGCCTCCCCCTGACCCGGACACCGAGCAGCGCATGCGCGCCCATCACGCCCGCGCCGCGATGGCTCTGGACGTACGAGGGGATGCCTTCGCGTCTCGGCGCGGCGGAACTCACGGTTTGTGGGCTACCCAGAGCAGTTCCGCCGGCCAACGGTGTGCCCAGTCGGGTGGGTCGGTTTCGTTGTAGCCGTTGGCTGTTCCGAGTTCGGGCCGCGGCTCGATGAGGTCGTCGATGATGAGACCTGCGCCGCGCAGAACCCTGACCCAGTCGCCGTAGGTGAGCTGATAGCTGGTCGCGCCGTCGTCTTCGGCGATGGTGTTCAGCCCGAAGTAGTCCTTCTGCAGCGTCGTGGTCACGCGGCCGGCGGCTTCGTCGTAGCAGGCTTCGAACCATGGGCTGGCGACGTTGAACACCAGGCGCCCGCCTCGGCCCAAGACGCGTGCGGCCTGCGGGACGGCCAGGTGCGGAGGCGCCCAGCTGAGCCCACCGAAGTCGCAGAACACCAGGTCGAAGCTGTCGGCGGCGAAGGGGAGTTGTTCGGCGGCGCCTTGCACTGGCGGGTAGCGTGCCGCTCCCATCGCGCGAGCCGCTGCGGCGAGTTGGGCTTCGGACAGGTCGAGTCCGACCACGGTGGCGCCCTCGGCGGCGAGCACCCTGGACCACTGGCCGGCGCCGCAGCCGAGTTCGAGGACGCGCTTGCCGGTGACGTCGCCCAGGGCGTGCAGGTGCGCGTCGGGGATGGAGTACATGCCCCACAGGCGGGGTGTGGCGCCGATCTGCGGGTCGTGCTCGTGCTGGTAGGCGCTGCTGATCTTGTTCCAGAGGCGCCGGTTGGCGGGGATGCTGTCCACGTGCCGACTCCAGCACTGCCTGCCGGGGGCGGTCAACACGATGGGGTCTGTCAAACGAGCGGCTCTGTCACGTAATCGGTGGTAGCGCTGCGTGGTGATCACTGGAGGAGGATGCGGTGGCGGAGCAGGGGGAACCCGGCTCGGCCGTGCATCTGCCTCATGATCCGCTTGGTCCGCGTGTTGACGCCTTCGGTGCGGCCGTTGTGGTGCGGGAGGGTGAGTCCGGCGTCGACGGCGGCGCGGTCGAGTTCGAGGCCGTTCGCGAAGGAGCGCGGGTGGGGCAGGTCGGCGGCGCGGACTGTGGTGATCCAGTCGGTGAGCTTGGCGTCGTTGCCTTCCGCTGGGGTCAGTAGCTGAGCGAACTCGCCGGTGAGCCGGGTGAGTTCGGTCATCTCGGGGCAGGCTCTGGTGAGTTCCCGCAGCAGTGCGGTGTCCTTGTCGCGCAGGTTCTCGGGGCGGGTGAGCAGGAGGCGGGCGAAGCGCTGCGGGGTGGTGACCGGCTTGTCGCCCTCAGCGCGGCCCTGGGTGATGTAGCGGTAGACCAGGTTGAGGCTGCCGGTGTATCCCAGCTCCTTGATCTCCCGGAAGAGTTGGAGGACGGGGACTGCCGGGTCGTCCGAGCGGCGGATGTGCAGGTCGTCGCGGTAGGGGTCGACGAGCGTGGGCCTGTAGCGGGGTGCGCGGCGGTCGCCGGTGGGTTCCTTCATGCGGGCGTAGCGCTTGACGGTGTTCAGGGCGACATCGAGTCGGCGGGCGCATTCGAGCAGGCCGACGCCTTGGCCGAGCAGTTTGTGGACCCGCTGCCAGCGCTCGCGGGTGGTCTGCTCGTGTAGGCCCCCGGGCCGGGCGGGGTTCACAGCGGTCGCCCAGCAGGCGGTGTGGGAGCGGACTTCGGACAGGACCTTGCCGCACAGGTTGCTCCACAAGTGCCACCTGTCGCTGACCTGCACCGCCTCGGGGAGGGCCTGGCGGATCGCCTCGCCATAGGAGCCGGAGCCGTCGCGGCAGACGTATGCGGACCCGGGATGCTCGCGCAGCCACGCGACCAGGGTCTGGGTGGTGCGGTCCGGCAGGACGTCGATCCGCTCGCCGGTCTCGGCGTCGATGATCACGGTGGCGTAGCGGTGCCGGCGCTTGAGGGCGAAGTCATCAATGCCGAGCACGCGCGGGACGCGCAGCGGCTGTACCGCCCTGCGCATGAGCATGCGCAGGGCGGTCGAGCGGGAGATCGCACAAGCCAGCACGCAGGAGAGGCGGGCGCCCGCCCGGCCCGCTAACTCCTGCACCACAAGCCGAGTTGGTCGGCCAGGCGGTTGGTGCGACGCTGGTAGCGCTCCACGACGCCGGGAACCTGCTCGCGGAACGTCTGCCGCGGGCAGCCGAGTACCGGGCAGACCAGGCGCCGGATGCGCACCGACGCCACCACCCGCCGTCCGTCCACCGGCACGTCCGCGACCACCCGTCTGTGGAAGCCATGCACCCGCCCCGTCGGCTGCCCGCACAGCGGGCACGGCACCGGGTCGTCGCGGGTCCGCGCCGACACCCGGATGACCTCACCCTCGTCCGTCACGCCCTCGACGACGAGGGCCGACAAGCCCGAAAACACCACACCCACAAGCCCATTGACATCGCGCACACATGGCAACGACGACCGTCACCCTTCGCTACCACCGATTACGTGACAGAGCCGCTCGTTTGACAGATCCGGACATGACGATCCTCGCCTACTGGGCCTGGTCCGCCTTCGACTCCCGCCGCCCTAACACCATGCACTCCGCGCAGGGCGCGGGCGGCCTCGGCTACGCCTTCCCGGCGGCGATCGGCGGCGCGGTCGCCGACCCCACCCAGCCGGTCCTCGCGGTCTCCGGCGACGGCGGCGCGCTGTACTCCATCGCCGAACTGGCCACCGCCAGGCAGCACGACCTGAACGTGACCTGGCTCATCGTCGACGACGGCGGTTACGGCATCCTGCGCGAGTACATGACGGACGCCTTCGGCCGGTCCACGGCGACCGAGCTGTCCCGCCCGGACTTAGTGGTCGGCTCCGTAAGTCCTTCGGGGGTTGACGTCGGAGGCAGTTCTGTGTCTGGCGTCTGCTCAGATGTCGGGGGCGGCGAGGTGGAGATGGCAGGCACAGTCGAGTGCGTCTGTCCGGGCTGCCGGGGCCGCCGGTTCCGGAGCGAGGTCCTCGCGGTGCGCTACGACGGGTACGACATCGCGGAGGTGCTGGCCGCGACGGTGGACGAGGCGCTGACCGTCTTCCGGGGCGTACGGCAGATCGCGGCCCGGCTGCAACGGCTCTCGGACGTGGGCCTCGGCTATCTCCCGCTGGGCCAGCCCGCCACCACCATCTCCGGCGGCGAGGCCCAACGCCTCAAGCTGGCAAAGGAGTTGGGGCGCCGTGCGACCGGCCGCACCCTCTACCTCCTCGACGAGCCGACCACCGGCCTGCACGCCGCCGACACCGCCCGCCTGCTCGACGTACTCCAACGCCTCGTGGACGCGGGCCACTCGGTCGTCACGATCGAGCACAACCTCGACGTCATGCGCGCCTCCGACTGGATCATCGACCTCGGGCCGATGGGCGGCGCCGGGGGAGGGCGGGTGGTGGCCGAGGGGACGCCGGCGCAGGTCGCGCGGGCGGCGGCGGAGGACGGGGTCGGTTCCCGGACGGGCGGGTTTCTGCGCGAGTCCGAGCCCGATGTCTGAGGCCGATGTCTGAGGCCACACTGCTTCGATTCGACGGGACAATAAATGCCTGAAAGCCAGGGCCTGTTGCGGTCACAATGCCCCTGTGAAGCATGCCGATGTCCTGAGCGGGCTTGCCGCCAACGCCTCCCTTCCGCCCGAACTCGTCGACCGTCTGATCGAACTCGCGGTCGCCGACACCGACGCCGACTTCACCAATGACCTCACCGAACGCCCCGACCTCACCCACGCGCAGGCGCTCGCGCTGTACGCACGCGTCCCGGAGAGCGGCCCACGACTCGTGCGCGAGGGCCGACTGACCGTCGCCGACGTCGATCCTGCAGCCGATCCGGACACCGCTCTCGCGCTGCTCGGCGAGGGGCGCGGCGATCCGGCGTGGGGCCGGGTCCTCGTGGCGGACCCGGATTCCCGGCGTCGGCAGCGGCTGGCCCAGTGTGTGGGCCTGCCGCCCGATGTCGTCGAGACGCTCGTCGCCGGTCCGGATGGGCGGGTGGTGGGGGAACTCGCCCTGTGGACGACGGATCGGGCGCTGGCCACGAGGCTCGCGGGGCATCCGAACGCCGAGGTCCGCAGGTATGCGGCCTGGAACGAGGCAATGCCACCGGCCGTACTGGCGGCACTCCTCGACGACAAGGGACTGCCTCCCGTACAGCGGTGCTCGGTCTGCAGCGTCGAGGAGACCGGCTGCGAGGTGCTGTCGTACGAGGTCTGTGACGGCACGCACGAGACCGCCGTGCACGCCGTACGGCACGGGGCCCTGAGCAACCCCGCCACCCCCATCGAGGCCGCGATCCCCTTCGCCGACGACCCGTCGGAGCTCCTGCGCTGGCCCCTCGCCGAGCGCTCCGACCTGCCCCCGGAGGTGAGCCGACGGCTCGCCACGGACCCCGACGCGCGCATCCGGGCCTGCATCGCCGAGAAG
>NZ_JBHVDD010000125.1:0-22019 GCF_042802995.1 Streptomyces sp. NPDC057438 | reverse complement strand
GGGGTGCACAGCCCGCCCTGCCTGGGAGCCCCGTGGTCCTACACCCGGTTGAAGAACCCCCACACCTCGGCCGGCAGCCAGGTCCTGGATCCGCTGTCACCGGGGGCCCGGTCCTGGGGCGCCGCGATGTGTCCTTCGTCGAACGCCGCCCACGCGACCGGCCGTCCGGCCGCGCACCCGGAGTACGTGGTGACCCGGTGCGTCAGGCTGCCCTGCGCCGGCTCGGGCGGATTCTGGGGTGTGCAGCCGTTGTTCCTGACGAACCGGTCCCGCATCGCACGGCCTCCGGAGATGCCGAGGACGTTGTCCCGCAGGCCGTGCACGCCGAGGTAGGCGATGGGCTGCGTACCGCCGCTGCATCCGCTGAGCTGGCCGCCGCTCTGGACCGCGACCGCGCGGAAGACCGTGGCCCGCGAGCAGGCGAGCGCGTACGACATGGCGGCGCCGTAACTGAATCCCAGGGCGAAGCGCTGGGTGGTGTCGATGCACAGGGCGGCGTCGATCCGCCGGATCATGTTGTCCACGAAGGTGACGTCCTCGCCGCCGGCGTTGCCCCAGCCGTTGTTGAGACCCTGGGGCGCGACGAAGACGGCGCTGTTGTTGGCCAGCCGCTGGAGCCCGTAGTAGGCCCAGGTGCCCGATTCCACGGTGCGGCCCGTGGAGACGTCGGTGGAGGTGCCGCCCAGCCAGTGGAACCCGAAGACCAGCCGGTAGGGGCGGTTGCGGTCGTATCCGTCCGGGACCCGCAGGATGAAGCTGCGGTTCTTGCCGCCGCTCTGGATCGTGTGCGTCCCGCTCGCCAGCGCGGGCGCCTTGCCGCAGCCGGCGGTCGAGGCGGCGGGGGCGCGTACGGAGGCCGCGGCCGTGCCCGAGGCCGCGACCGTGGTACCGACCAGGGTCAGCACGAGCGAGGCGACGACGGCGGGCCACAGGCGTGTTCTGGTCCTCGTGATCATGTGACTCCTTCTCCGGCGATCTCCGGCTGCATCCGGCAAACCGATCCCCATGAATGTCGTGCACCTGACAGTGCGAGGGAACGCAAGATTCGGCCACGTCCACGATCGAATGCCTACGGGCATCAGGTAGTCCGGGACTATAGAGAGGCGGTCGAACATGTCAATACGGTGCGTTGCCTCGGCACCCCACGAACGCGGGATCCGACGACGCAGGCCAGGACCAGGCAGGCGAGCCTACGGGCGTCCCGGCAGCGGCCCATTCCGATGCACGGATCCAACGAAATGTTTCGCCACGACCTCCGAATCATGCGAGAGGTATTGACGGGGTTCGCTGGCCTCCTATCATCCAAAGTGCTCGACGTGCCGATCGATGTACGACATCACGAACGAGGCAGAGGCAGGCCCGGCCACGGGATGCCCTCCTCGACGAGCCACCGCACGCTCCACGACGCACGTCGGCACAGCACCCGGCCCCACACCCGCCCCCACGACGGCCCGGCCGCGCGAGGAGAACGACATGGACATGTCATGCCCTGATCAATTCTGGGATCGCCGTCGCACGCTGGCCGCGGCCACCGGTCTGGTGACGGGCACCCTGCTCCCCCTGACCGGAGCGTCACGAGCAGTCGCGGCCCCCGGTCCGGAACAGGGACCATCGGTCACGGCTGCCGCGAACCTCACGAATCCGGTCGTCTGGCAGGACTTCGCGGACATCGACATCATCCGCGTCGGCAACACCTACTACGCCTCGGCCTCCACGATGCACTACTCCCCGGGAGCACCCGTCCTGCGCTCGTACGACCTGGTGAACTGGGAGATCGCCGGTCACGCGGTACCCACCCTCGACTTCGGCGCCAAGTACGACCTGAACGGCGGGCGCGGCTATGTCCGGGGCATCTGGGCGTCGTCGCTGGCCCATCGCCCGAGCAACGGGACCTTCTACTGGCTCGGCCAGATCGACTTCGCCAGGACGTACGTCTACACCGCCACCGCCGTCGAGGGGCCGTGGAACAGGCTCACCACCATCAACACGCCCTACTACGACGCCGGGGTGCTCGTCGACACCGACGACACCCTGTACGTGGCGTACGGCAACTCCACCATCAGCGTCGCCCAGCTCTCACCGGACGGCCGTACCCAGGTCCGCACCCAGCAGGTGTTCACCACACCGTCGAGTGTCGGCACCCTGGAGGGCTCCCGCTTCTACCGGATCAACGGGCAGTACTACATCTTCCTGACCCGTCCCGCGAACGGCCAGTACATCCTGAAGTCGTCGAGCGGCCCCTTCGGTCCGTACACGATGCGGCAGGTCCTGCTCGACCTGCGAGGGCCGATCCCCGGCGGCGGTGTCCCGCACCAGGGCGGCCTGGTGCAGACACAGAGCGGCGCCTGGTACTACCTGGCGTTCGTGGACGCGTACCCCGGCGGCCGGGTGCCCGCTCTGGCGCCGGTCACCTGGACCTCGGACGGCTGGCCCGTGGTGCAACTCGTGAACGGCGCCTGGGGCGCCTCGTATCCCGCCCCGGCCGTACCCGCCCCACCCCGCCCGGTGACCCCCATGATCGGCGTCGACACCTTCGACGGGACGACCCTCAAACCGAGGTGGGAGTGGAACCACAACCCGGACAACACCAAGTGGTCGGTGAACAACGGCCTGACGCTGGGCACCGCGACCGTCACCAACGACCTGTACTGGGCCCGCAACACCCTCACCCACCGCATCCAGGGCCCCACCTCCACCGCCACCGTCCAGCTCGACCCCTCGGCCATGCGCGACGGCGACCGGGCCGGACTCGCGCTGCTGCGTGACTCCTCCGCGTGGATCGGGCTCAAACGCGACGGCGGCGTCACCCGGCTGGTCATGGTCGACGGGCTGACCATGGACGGCAGCTGGAACACCACCGGCACCGGAGTCGAGCGGGCGAGCACGAACGTGCCGGGCGGACGTCTCTGGCTGCGGGCGAACGCCGACATCCGCCCCGGGTCGTCCCGGCCCGGCACCTTCTCCTACAGCACCGACGGCACCCGCTTCACCCGCCTCGGCCCCGCCTTCTCCATGGGCAACGACTGGCGCTTCTTCATGGGCTACCGGTTCGCCCTCTTCAACCACGCCACCCGGGCACTCGGCGGCTCCGTCCGCGTCACCCGGTTCGAGGTGTCCACCCCCTGAAGACCGTCCGCACCACCGAAAGCGCCGCACCCGCTTCGCCATCACCCGCACCCGACCGTACGAGGAGAACGATGAACCAGTGGATACGGCTCGGCCGACGCCGGGCGTCGGTACTGGGCCTGGCAGCGCTCATGGCCCTCGTGACGCCCGGCATCGCGAACGGCGCGCCGGAGGGGGGTCCCGGCCCCGCGACCGGCTCGCAGAAGGCGGTGAAGGCGTCCACCCTGGGTGCTCAGGCCGCCCAGTCCGGACGGTACTTCGGGACCGCCGTGGCAGCCGGACGGCTGGGGGACAGCCGGTACACCGGCATCCTGGACCGGGAGTTCAACTCGGTCACGGCCGAGAACGAGATGAAGTGGGACGCGACCGAGCGGTCCCGGGGCCAGTTCACCTTCGGGGCCGGGGACCAGATCATGAACCGTGCGGTCTCCCGAGGCCAGCGCGTGCGCGGTCACACGCTGGTGTGGCACCAGCAGCTCCCCGACTGGGTCAAGTCCATCAGGGACGCGAACACGTTGCGCGGCGTGATGAACAACCACATCAGCACCGTGATGAACCACTACAAGGGCCGCATCCATTCCTGGGACGTGGTCAACGAGGCCTTCGCCGACGGCAACAGCGGCCAGATGCGCAGCTCGGTCTTCCGGGACGTGCTGGGCACCGGCTTCATCGAGCAGGCGTTCCGCACCGCCCGTACGGCCGACCCCGGGGCCAAGCTCTGCTACAACGACTACAACATCGAGGACTGGAACGCCGCCAAGACCCAGGGCGTCTACCGCATGGTCCGCGACTTCAAGTCGCGGGGCGTGCCCATCGACTGCGTCGGACTGCAGGCGCACTTCGGCGCCGGCGGTCCCCCCGGCAGCTTCCGGACGACGCTGGCGAACTTCGCCGCGCTCGGTGTGGACGTACAGATCACCGAGCTGGACATCGCGCAGGCGCCGGGGTCCGCGTACGCGAACACGGTCCGGGCGTGCATGGAGGTGCCACGCTGCACCGGCATCACCGTCTGGGGCATCCGTGACAGCGACTCCTGGCGCAGCGGGGAGAACCCGTTGCTGTTCGACCGCAACGGCAACAAGAAGCCGGCCTACCAGTCGGCGCTCACCGCGATGGGCGGCTCGCTCGCGTGATGCGGGTCGGCCCCACCCCCTGAACCGGACGCAGGCCCCTGGCTCACCCCCGGGGGCCTGTGTCCCTCCAGGCGTCGCCCAGGACGTTCACACGGTGGGCGCGCGGCTACTCGTCCTCCTCCGGGTCCCAGGCCAGGAGCAGGTCGAAGAGACGGCGGTCGCCGTCGGACTTCAGGGAGTCCACCGGGATGCGGCCGTACAGGGCCAGGACCAGCTCGCCCGCCGTGCCTCGCAGGGAGGCGTCGGCGGGCGTCGTGCCGGGGGCGGTCAGGCGGGTGGCCCGTGTTCCGTCGGCGGAGAGGGTGAGGCGCCAGGAGTGGCCCTCGGTGGCGTGGCAGTCGAGGGCGGCGGGCTCGTGGGGCCAGGGGGCCGTCCCGGCGCAGCAGGTGGTCAGGAACTCGTCGACACCGTCGAGGGCGGCCTCGTCCGGCAGCGGCTGCCCGGTCCCGGTGGTGATCTGGGCGTCGTAGGTGTGCACCACGGCCTCCTGGACCTGGTGCCGGGCGACCGCGCCGCTGGTCCGCGGTGACTGCGACGTGCCCCACCAGGTCCAGCAGCCGCGGTCCGGGCCGGACTCCCGCAGGGCGTCCAGCAGTTGTCCGGTGGACTCGGCCGACCAGGCCAGCAGGGCCGTACGTTCCCGGGGCGCGTCCGGGGCGGTCTCGGGCAAGGGGGCGTCGGCCGGGCCGGCGGCGACGGTGGCGGCCCAGAAGCGGTGCACCGAGCCGAGGTGCCGTACCAGATCCCGCAGCGTCCACTCGGGGCAGGTCGGCACCCGCGCCGCGAGATCGGGAGCGGCGGCGACCGCGGCCCGGAACGCGGCGGAGCGCTCCTCGATCAGCCGCAGCAGTACGGGGAACTCCGGGGGCACGGCCACAGTCATTGTCACTACGACTGTCTATCACCGTGCTCCGCCGCCCGGACAGCGGTTTTCACGGCCGCCTCACCGGGCGCGCGGCAGCGGCCGCGCGCCCGACGCCTCAGCGGCGGCCGTGGAGTTCGATGGCGAGGGGGGTCGCGGTGAACATGGAGGAGTACGTGCCCACGGCGAGGCCGATGAGCAGGGCGAGGGCGAAGTCGGTGAGGGAGTCGCCGCCGAGGACCGCCAGAGCGGTGAGGATGAAGGCGGCGCCCATACCGGTGTTGACGGTGCGGGGCAGGGTCTGCAGCAGAGCCCGGTTGGCGACGGCCGCGAAGGGGGAGGTGCGGTCGAGGCGGCTCAGGTCCCTGACCCGGTCGAAGACGACGACGGAGTCGTTGACCGAGTAGCCGATGACGGTGAGCAGCGCAGCGAGGAAGACGCCGTCCACGGGCTTGCCCAGCCAGGCGAAGACACCGACGAGGATCACCACGTCGTGGGCGAGGGCGGCGACGGCGGAGGTGCCGAACAGCCAGCGGAAACGGGCCGCGAGGTAGAGGAGCTGGGCGCCGAGGGCGACGACGAGGGCGATCAGGGCGCCGTTGCGCAGCTCCTTGCCGAGGCTGGGGCCGATGGCCTCGTCACGGACCTTGTCGGCGTGGTCGGTCAGCGTGCCGATGGTGTCGGTGACGGTGGCCGCCTGCGCCTCGCTCAGCCGGTCGGTGCGGACGGTGAGTCCGCTGTCGCCGGAGGTCTGGACGACGGCCCGGGGGAATCCGGCGTCGGCGAGAGCGGCCCGCGCCCGGTCGGGGTCGACCGGGCCGGCGGTGGTGTACTCGACGAGGCGGCCGCCGGTGAACTCGATCCCGAAGTCCAGGCCCCGTACGCCGATGCCGGCAACCGCGACGGCCAGGACCACGGCGGAGACGGCCAGCCACCGCCGGGGCCGGCGCATCAACTGCGGCGGTGTGCGCGTCAGGCGGTCCCGTACGGCGCCGGTCCGGGCGATGCCCGTCAGGCGCGGGCGACGGCGGACCGAGGGCCGGGAGGCCGCGTGGTCGGCGAGCACACGGGTGATCACCAGGGCGCTGAACATGGAGGCGAGGACGCCGATGCCCAGGGTGACACCGAAGCCGCGCACGGGTCCGGAGGCGAGGAAGAACAGCAGGCCGGCGGCGATGAGGGTGGTGACGTTGGAGTCGGTGATCGCGCTGAAGGCGCCCCGGAATCCCGCTGTCAGGGCCGATCGTGGACTGGGCCGCCGCTGGGAGGCGTGCTCCTCCCGGGCCCGTTCGAGGACCAGGACGTTGGCGTCGACCGCCATGCCGATGGCCAGGACGAAACCGGCGAGGCCGGGGAGGGTGAGGGTGGCGCCCAGGGCGGCGAGGGTGGCGTACGAGATCAGGCCGTAGCAGACCAGCGCCACGGTGGCGAGGACGCCCATGAGCCGGTAGACGGCGATGATGAACAGCGCGGTGAGGGTGGTGCCCACCGCGGCGGCCCAGACGCTGGCCCTGATGGCCTCGGCGCCGAGGGTGGGGCCGACGGTGCGCTGCTCGACGTTCTCCACCGGGACGGGCAGTGCTCCGCCGTTGATGAGCAGAGCGAGTTCCTTGGCCTCGTCGGCGTCGAAGGAGCCGGTGATCTGTGTGGAGCCACCGCTGATCCCGGCGTCGCAGCCGACCGAGGGATCGATCTGGGGCGAAGTGATGATCTTGTCGTCGAGGACGATGGCGACGCGGCGGGCCGGGTCCCCCGCCGGGGCGCAGGCGGCCCGGCCGGTCAGGCGGGCCCAGCCGTCACGGCCGGCTCCCTCGAAGTCGACGGTCACGTGCCATCCAGTGCCGGTCTGCTGGTCGAGCCGGGCGGTGGCTTCCTCGACGTCCTGGCCGGTCAGCGCGGCCTCTTCCAGACGCAGCAGCTGCCCGGACTCGTCGGCCAGGACCCTTCGGTCCGTGCCCTTGCCGCTGTCCTCGGCCTTGTCCGTGGCCTTGTCCGCGGCGTCGGCGGTGGTCGTGCCGAGGACCTGGTGGAAGGTGAGCTGGGCGGTGCGGCCGAGGACGTCGGCGGCCTCGGCCGGGTCCTGAACTCCGGGGAGTTCGACGACGATCCGGTTGTCGCCGGAGCGCGCGAGGGTGGGTTCGGCGACGCCCAGGGCGTCGATGCGGCCGCGCAGCACCTCCAGGGTGCGGTCGGTGGCCTCGCCGTCGGCGGCGGTGGTGGCGCTCGGGCGGGTCTCCAGCACGATCTGGGTGCCGCCCCGCAGATCGAGTCCGAGATGGACGGGTGTGGTGAGGGCGATGTACAGGGACAGGGCGACGGCGGCGAGGGCGAGCAGCCCTCGGACGCGCGGGGCGCGGGTCAAGAGGGGCCTCCGGCAGGCACACCGCGGCCGGACACGGCCGCGGTCGACGGAAAAGGAGAAAGGAAGCTCAGGTGCCTGGTGGAGGAGGCGGTGCCCGCCCCAGGTGACGGCCCGTCGGAGGGGGCGAGGCCGGCGGGGCGGCCGCGGCAGGGGAGGTCGTGGGTCCGCGCCGAGGCGGGCCGACCGTTTCGCGCGGTGCGGCGAGAACGGCCGTGTGCGGGGGCGACAGCCGCTCCGCGGGAACATCGCGGGAGCCGCGGAGCAGGGCGGCGCCATGCCCGTCGTCCGCCGGTGTCCCGCTGTCGGCCCGCGCGAACGCGAAGGCCGACGCGGCACGGCCCTCGACGACCGAGGCCACGCGGGAGGAGGGAGGGTGCTCGGCACCACCGTACGAGGGCGGCAGGAACAGGCCGGTGAGGACGGCGAACAGGACGGCGAGCGCCGCTGCCGGGCCGAGGCCGCTCCCGCGAGGGGCGGTGGACGAGCCGCGTGCCATGCGCCGTCCCCTCCCCGTTCCGGTGCCTGATGTAAGTGCTTCGTCAGTGCCAACGCGCCTGCCCGGCCCGGAAGTTCCGGGCGCGTGCGCGACGGGCGAACACGCGTGCCCGCGGGCGGTGTCAGGGCTCGATCCCGCAGGCGGTGTCAGGGTTCGATGAGACCGGCGCGGATGGCGTAGCGGGTGAGTTCCAGACGGTCGCGCAGGCCGAGTTTGTGCAGCAGGTTCGCGCGGTGCCGGTGAACCGTCTTGATGCTGATGAAAAGCAGTTCGGCGATCTCTTTGGAGGAGTGCCCCTCGGCGACGAGCTTGAGAACCTCCTCCTCCCGGGGGGTCACCACCTGGTCGGGCGGTTCCTCCCCGTGGCGCACCCGGTCGAGATAGTTGCGCACGAGCGCGGTGACCGCCCCCGGGTAGAGGAAGGGCTCGTCCCGCATGGCGGCCCGGCAGGCGGCGACCAGGTCGCGGTCGGCGACCGACTTCAGCACGTATCCGCTGGCACCCGCCTTCAGCGCCTGGAAGAAGTACTGCTCGTTGTCGTGCATGGTCAGCATCAGCACGCGCAGGTCCGGCTTCAGCGCGATCAGTTCCCGGGCGGCCTGCAGACCCGTCATCCGGGGCATGGCGATGTCCAGCACCGCGAGGTCGACCTCGTGCGTGCGGGCCTGGGCGATGGCCTCCGCGCCGTCCCCGGCCTCGGCGACGACCCGGAGGTCCGGCTCGCCGTCGAGGATGAGCCGCACACCGCGCCGTACGAGCGCGTGGTCGTCGGCGAGGAGGATGCGGATCTCGGTCGGGTCGGTCGGGGTCATGGCTGCTTCCTGGGGACGGGTACGGTCAGGCGGACGTGCGTACCGGTGGCCGGTCGGGAGGCGACGTCCAGCGCGGCCCCGATGAGCAGGGCCCGCTCGCGCATCCCGCGGATCCCCGCCCCTTCCCGGGCCACGCCCGCTCCCCGGCCGTCGTCCGTGACGGCCAGGACGACCACGCCGTCACCCGGGCTCAGGCTGACCTCGACCCGGCCGGCGTCGGCGTGCCGGGCCGCGTTGGTCAGGGCCTCCTGCGCGACCCGGTACAGCACCAGCTCGGTCGCCTGGTCCAGTTCGGGCAGGCCCGTGCCGAAGCGACGGACGACGCGCAGCCCGGTGTGGGTGGCGAACTCGGTGGTCAGCGAGGTCAGGGCACTGACCAGGCCGAGATCCTCCAGGACACCCGGCCGCAGTCGGCGCACCAGGCGGCGGACCTCGTCGAGGCTCTCGCGGGTGATCTCCTGCGCCTGGTGCAGCTCGCCGCTCAGGGGTTCGTCCGCGTCGTCGGCCGCCCGTTTCAGCCCCAGCAGGACGGCGGTCATGCTCTGGCCCACCTCGTCGTGCAGTTCCTGGGCGATACGGCGGCGTTCGTCCTCCTGCGCGAGCAGCGCGCGGGCGCTGCTCGACGCCCGCTCGTGTTCGAGCCGGTCCAGCATGGCGTTGAAGGTGCTGACCAGCTCGGCGGTCTCGCCGCGGCCGCGCTCCGGCAGCCGCTGGCCGGGCCGCAGGAGGTCGACCGTGGTCATGAGTCTCGTCAGCCGGTCCAGGGGGGCGAGCCCGATGCTCAGCAGGGCGGCGTTGGCGATCAGCATGACGCCCAGGCCGGCCACGAGGATGATCGCCTCGGTCAGCACCACCGGCACGGACACGGTCACCGGAGCCCACAGCAGCAGTGCGGTCGCGGTCCCCAGCACCACGGCGTTGAGGGCGAAGATCCGCCAGAACAGGGACACCGCGACGACGCCTTCCTTCCTGCCGGTGACACGGGCCGTGTCGTCCTCGTGGCGGGCGCGCGGCCCGGCCCGTGTGCCGTGTCCCGCCGCCGCGGGCCGGTCTCCCCGCAAGCCTGCCCGTACCCGGGCGGTCGCGTCGATGGGGCCCGATGCCCATTTCCGCCGCCGACCGGCCCACGCCACGGTAGACCCCGTGCGGCGGTGAATGGGTATTGCGCCCGATGGGCTTCGCGCGGCGCATCGGCCACGGTGAGGTCGTACCCCCGTCCACCGTGCGGAAGACAGGACCCGCCATGTCACTCGATACGCCCCGGACCGAGTCCCGGCCCGGACGGCTGTCCGCGCCCGAGGCCCGGCAGCGCCTCGCCCACGAACGCGACACCCGCCTGACACAGCTGCGGGCCCTCGCCGAGGCCGGACGCGAAGCGGAGGAGCAGCTGATGCCGGGACAACGGGACACGATCGAGCGCGTCCTCAAGGAGATCGACGCCGCCTTCGCCCGCGTCCAGGACCGTACCTACGGCACCTGCCTGGGCTGCTCGAAGCCCATTCCGGTAGAGCGTCTGGAGATCCTGCCCTACACGCGGTTCTGCGTCCCCTGCCGGCAAGACGCGGTCTGACGACCGCCGCCCGGTGACTCCGTCTCCCTGACAGCCCGAGGGGTAAGTGGTGAACCAGCAGACCATCGGCGAACGCGAACGCGACACGGCCCTGTCGGCCGCGGACCTCGCCGCGCTGCGCGACAGCCTGAACGAGCAGCGCCTGTTCCGCCGCGAACAGATCCAGCAGCTCACGGCCACGGCCGTGCCACGCGCCGAGGCGCTGCTCGACCGGCGGGCCGCCTCCCAGACCGAGGTACGCGTCCAGCTCGCCGCGTCGGCCCGCATGGTCCTCGCCGACGTCGAGGCGGCCCTGGAGCGCATGGACCAGGGCCGCTACGGCAGCTGCCACCTGTGCCGCGGGCCCATCGACCGCGAGCGTCTGACGATCGTGCCGCAGGCCCGCTCCTGCGGCCGCTGCCAGCACCTCAGGGAGGCGGGCCGGTGACCACGTTCCGCCGGCCCCGCTCCCCCGGGCCCCGGCACCGGCCGTGGCCCCGGTGCCGGCAGTGCCTCGGCATCGCCCTCGACCTGGGCAGCGACCGTACGCGTGCCTGGGGTTGCGACGGAAAGCCGCTCTTCGACGTACCCACGGTGGCCTTCGGCGACGGGGTCGTCCGTCCCGTGCGGCGCGGTGCCGTCGTCGACACCGCCGCGGCCGCGACGCTGCTCGACCGGCTGCTCGCCCATCGGCTGCCCCGCTCGGCCCACCCCCTGCTCATCCTCACCACACCCGCCCTCGGGGGTGTGGCCTTCCGCGCCGAGGCCCGGGCCGCGGCCGAGGTCCTGCGGCCGCACACGGTCCTGACCGTTCCCGCCGCACGCGCCGTGGCCGTCGCCGCGGACGCCGACCTGACCCGGCCCCTGCTGGTGGTCGACATCGGCGCCCAGGTCACCGATGTCGTCCTGCTCGACGACGGCGCCGTGACCGATGCCCGCCGCACCACCCTGGGGACCGACGACACGGACCGGCGCACCCCGGCCGCGCGGCTCACCGAGGCGGTCGGCACGATGACGACGGCCATGCTGGACCAGGACCGTACGTCCCGCACCCGCGAGGCACTGCGCCGAGGCGTCCTCCTGGCCGGTGGCGGGGCCCTGGGCCCCGGTACCGGCCCCCGGCTGGCCGAGCGGCTGGGCGCGCCTGTCCGGACCGTCCCCGGCCCGCACACCGCGGCCGTCCGCGGGGCCGCCGTCCTGCTGCGGTCCGCCCACGACCACCCCTGCACCGGAGTCGGGGTGTCTGGGTAGGGTTCGGGCCATGACCGCTCCGCACCCCTACCTGCGCTACGTGGCGATCGGCGACAGCATGACGGAGGGCCTCGGCGATCCCGATCCGGCGGGCGGGCACCGGGGCTGGGCCGACCGGCTGGCCGGGATCCTGGCGGGCGGGCAGCCGGCCCTCACGTACGCCAACCTCGCCGTCCGCGGCCGGACGGCGGGTCGGATCCGGGCCGAACAGCTGGGAGCGGCACTGGAGTTGGAGCCGGACCTCGTGACCGTCATGGCCGGGATGAACGACCTGGTGCGGTCCGGCTTCGACGCGGCGTCGGTCTCGGCCGACATCGAGGAGATGTTCGCCCGCCTCACCGCGTCGGGTGCCCGGGTCGCCACCGTGAACTTCCCGGACCTGGGCAAGGTCTCGCCGCTCGCCCGCCGGGTGCTCCCGCGCGTGGTGGACCTCAACACCCGTCTGCGCGCCGCCGCGGAGCGCCACGGTGTCCTGGTGCTGGACGTCTTCGCGCATCCGGTCACCACCGATCCGCGCCTGTGGGCCGACGACCGGCTGCACGCCAGCCCGCTGGGTCATGCGCGAATCGCTTCCGGCATGGCCCACGCCCTGGGTCTGCCCGGCCACGCCGGCTGGACGGAGCCGCTGCCAGCCCGGCCGCCGGTTCCCGCACTGCGGGCCGTGGGCGTCGAGGCGCGGTGGGCCGTGGAGTTCCTCGGGCCCTGGTTGTGGCGACGGCTGCGCGGCCGTTCCTCGGGCGACGGCCGCTCGGCGAAGCGGCCGTCGCCGGGGCCGGTGAAGCTTCCGGACGCGGTCTGAGGTCCCCCGCCCGGCATCCGCACCGCCGCCGCTCCACACGTCCGGTGAGCCCGGCGACCTGGCGGGAGGCCGCGTCCGGCGGCGAACGGGGTGGTGCCGTCGGGGGCGCGAGCCGGACCCAGGCTCGCAGGAGACGGTGCCGGAGCCCGCCGGGCGGGGAATCCACCGTCCAGGCTCCGGCGAGCGGCCGGCCACCCCGCCGTGTCCGGTGGCCCTTGTCGCGCCGGAGCGGATCCCACCCGTCACGGCGGCCCCGCACGTGCCCGGTCGCCGGCGTGGGTGAAAATTTTCGCCAACTCGGAACGTTACCCACCGGTCAATCTTGAACCCTCAAACAGCGCGGATATCATCACACGCACACACGGTGTGATCATTCGGTCGCCGACTACCGGTGCACGATGCGCTCCCCCGTTCCCGCCCCGGGCCCGAAGACCTCCCCCTCCGGGCCCGAGGCCGCACCACCTCCCCAGTCCTCCACGCCGGCGGCCCGTGGCGTCCGTCGGTCGTGCCCTCACGAAGGCAGCACATCGCATGAGCAGCACCAGGGGCCGAGGACTGCAGGCCAACGTCCTCGGCACGTTCGACACGGTGGTCATGGCGGTGGCGGGCAGCGCGCCCGCCTACTCGATCGCGGCGACCACCGCCGTCCTCGTCGGCGCGGTGGGCCTCGCGAGTCCGGCGGCGCTGTTGTACTGCGCGATACCGATGCTGGGCATCGCCCTGGCCTTCAGCTACCTCAGCCGCATCGACGTCAACGCGGGCGCCAGCTACTCCTGGGTGGGGCGCACCCTGCACCCCTTCCTGGGGTTCCTCAGCGGCTGGGCCCTGGTGATCTCCGCGACCATCTTCATGGTGGCCGGCTCCCTGCCCGCCGGCGCGATGACGCTGTCCCTGTTCGACGAGGACCTGGCCGACAACACGGCGCTGGCCACCGCGGTCGGGGCCTTCTGGTTCCTGGTCATGCTGTTCGTGGTCCTCGGGGGAGCCCGCCTCACCGTCCGCGCCCAGCTCCTCATGTCGGGCGTGGAACTGGTCATCCTCGCCCTGTTCGCCGTGCTCGCGCTGCTGCACGGCGACAGCGCCCGGTCCTTCGAATGGTCCTGGCTGGGCTTCAGCCAGTTCGACGGGGTGAGCGGCTTCGCCTCGGGCGCGTTGATCGCCGCCTTCTACTACTGGGGCTGGGACGTCACGAGCAACCTCAGCGAGGAGACCCGTGACAGCCGCCGCACCACCGGTCTCGCCGGTCTGATCGGCGTCGGCATCGTCTTCCTGCTGTTCGAGGTCTTCACCATCGCGGTCAACGTCCTCCTGACCGACACCCAGATCCAGCAGAACGACGCCAACGTCCTGGCGGTGCTCGGCGAGGAGGTCTGGCCGGGGCTGGGCGGCAAGCTGCTCATCGTGGCCGTGATGCTGTCGACCATCGCGACGCTGGAGACCACCCTCATCCAGGTCACCCGGTCCCTGTTCGCGATGGGCCGCGACCGCACGATGCCCGAGGCCCTCGGCCGTGTCCACCGCACCTGGAACACCCCCTACGTGGCGATCAGCGTGGTCGGCGGTGTGGCCCTGGTGATGTTCGTCGCCTCCAACGCGCTCGGCTCGGTCGGTGACATCCTGGCCGACGCCATCTCCGCGATCGGTCTGCAGATCGCCGTCTACTACGGACTGGCCGGACTGGCGGTGGTCGTCGCCTACCGCAGGATGCTGCTGAAGTCCGTGTCGAACTTCGTCTTCGGCGGGCTGTGGCCGCTGCTCGGCGCCCTGTTCATGTTCTGGGTGCTCGTCGAGTCGCTCGGCGAGCTGAGCAGCGCGTCCGTGGCCATCGGACTCGGCGGCCTGGCGGTCGGCGTGATCCCGATGCTCTGGTACTGGCGCAAGGGCAGCGAGTACTACCGGCCCGCCCCGCTCGACGCCGCCGAGGCCGTCGGGACGGGGGCCACGTCGGGCGACGCCGCGGCCGCCGCTGCGGCGGCCGGCCGCTCCTCCGCCCACGAGGGTCTCCCGACCGACTTCTGAGAGGGACCCGATGGCGCGCGAACGCTTCGCACCCGACTTCGACTCCGACTGCGGTGACGCTCCGCTGACGTCGGCCCGGCAGGACATCGTCATCGGCCGCTGGCAGGGCCCCCGTGAGCTGCTGCGCATGACCGGCCCGGCGTGGGTCGCCCGGGGCCACCGGGTCCGGATGCTCGCGCAGGCGTGCGCGGGCAGTTCCACGGTCGAGTCCTGGCTCGCCGCCGAGCCCCGCAGTGCCGACGCCCTGGTGCTGCGGGCCGCCACCGAGACGGCTCGGGCCTTCAACCTGGCCATCACCGCCGGCCGGGGGGTCCCCATCGATCCGCGGCGCATCGACAGCGCGGCGGTGGCCTGCTTCGAGGCGGCCGAGGCGTGCCCCGACGACCCCACGCCGTGGATCTCCCTGATCTCGGTGGCCCGGCTCTACTCCGGCGGGGTGCGACGGCAGGAACTGGCCCGGTGGTGGGACGAGTTGTACGACCGCGACCCGTTCAGCGTGGAGGGCCACCTCCAGGTGCTGCACTACTACTCGTCACGCTGGCACGGCTCGCACGGCCTGATGTACGACTTCGCCCGGGACGCGGCCGGTGTCGCACCGCCGGGGTCCCCGCTGCCGGTGCTCGTGCAGTACGCCCGGGTCGAGGAGTACCGCACGCTGCGGGAGCAGAACGGGGTACGTGCGACCGGTGTCGGCATCGGGCAGCACTGGAGCCACGACGGCGCCGCCAGCGACGTACGGCGCACCTGGCAGCGCTGGATCGCCGGACGGCCGGACGGTCCCCCTCCTCCCGGCGAGGTGCGCGACCTCAACTACCTGACCCACGCGGCCTGTTCGGCCGGACTGACGGACATCGCCGGATCGCTGTTCCACATCGTCGGGCGGCACGCCACCCGGACGCCGTGGTCCTACACCGGCGATCCGTCGCGCCAGTTCACCAAGTGGCGCAAGGAGTTCCTGCCGCGCGGCTGAGGCACCGGCGTCCGGGGGCCAGGTCCGTAGGTGACCCGGGCCGGCCGGTGGCCGCGCCGGTCCGCCGGGTTCGGGCGCGCGCCTACGGGGCATCCGGTCCACCCGGGGGCCGGGCTCACGGCCCCGGGCCGGGGTCCGGACGCACCGCCTCGGTGATGCCCGCCCGGGCCGCTTCGAGCTGAGCGGCGAAGGCGATGCCCAGGAACAGTGCCACGCCGGTCAGGTTGGCCCACAGCAGCAGGGCGACGAACGCCGTCAGCGGTCCGTACACGGCGCCGAACGAGCCGCTCTCGGCGACGTAGAGGGCGAGCAGCCAGGTGGCCGTGATCCACAGGACCAGGTGGACCGCCGAGCCGAACGCGAGCCAGGTGTAGCCCGGCTGGTCCCTGCGCGGGGACCAGCGGAAGATCACCGCCGAGGCGACCCAGGCCAGGCCCACACCCAGCGGGACTTCGAGGGGTCGCAGCCAGGCGAGCCGGTTCTCGGGCCAGCCGAGCGCCTGCACCACTGCGTTCCCGACGGCGTCCCCCGCGACCAGCACGAGGAACCCCAGCACCATCGGCATGCCCGCGGCGAGGGCGAGGAGCAGGGACCGCCCGTACTTGTGCGCGAACGGCCGGTCGCGCTCGATGCCGTAGATGCGGTTGGCGCCGCGCTCGACCTGTCCCATCGCCGAGGCGAGGTTGAGGACGGCGAAGGCCAGGCCCACCCACATCGCGACGGCGTTCCAGACGCCGGACCCGGCGGTGCGCGCGGTGCCGTCCAGCGCGTCCTCGACCAGGCTCGCGCTCGCGCCGGGCACGATCTGGCCCAGGGTGAGTTCGATGATCCGCCCCACGCTCTCCGTGTGCACGGTGGTGGCCACGCCGACCAGCGCGATGGTGAACGGCACCAGCCCCAGGACCACCTGGAACGCCAGCGAGCGGGAGTTGGTGAAGCCGTCGGCGTAACGGAACCGGGCGAACGCGTCGAGGAGCAGCCGGCGGCCTCCGTAGTGGCGCAGTGCCGTGAGCGCCTCGTCGCCGGACAGCTCCTCGCCGATCATGTCCCGCGTCTGCGGAACGTGCACGACGGTCCCCATCGAGAACGTCTCCTCCCCCTCGTTCCCCGCGGCCGGGGCGAGCACGCGATCCTGCTGCCGGGAGAACGGTACAGCCGGCGACGACGTCCTCGCCCTCAGGTGGATCCGGGGTGGCTGCCGGGCCCTTCGGTGTGCGGGGACAGGGGGGTCGGTGACAGGGCCGTGTCCTCCTCGCCGGGTTCCAGGAGGGTGTTGGCGGCGCCGACGATGAGCGGGTCGGGGGTGCCGACCGCCTCGGGGTCCTTGTTTCCGTAGTCGACGCGTGACAGCAGGCTGCGCATGGCCTCCAGCCGGGCGCGGCGTTTGTCGTTGCTCTTGACGACGGTCCAGGGGGCCTGTTCGGTGTCGGTGGCCCGGAACATGTCGACCTTGGCCTCCGTGTAGTCGTCCCACCGGTCCAGTGAGGCCAGGTCGGTGGGCGACAGTTTCCACTGGCGCACCGGGTCGACCTGACGGATGGCGAAACGGGTGCGCTGTTCGGCGCGGGAGACGGAGAACCAGAACTTGCACAGCAGGAAGCCGTCGTCGACGAGCATCCGCTCGAAGGCCGGGCACTGCGCGAGGAACAGTTCGTACTCGTCCTTCGAGCAGTAGCCCATCACACGCTCCACGCCGGCCCGGTTGTACCAGGACCGGTCGAAGAAGACGATCTCACCTGCCGTCGGCAGGTGGGCGATGTACCGCTGGAAGTACCACTGCCCCGTCTCCCGTTCGGTGGGCTTGTCCAGCGCCACCACCCTGGCGCCTCGGGGGTTGAGCCGCTCGGTGAGACGTTGGATCGTGCCGCCCTTGCCCGCCGCGTCACGCCCCTCGCACACCACGATCACCCGCGCGCCCGCGTCCTTGACCCACCGCTGGAGCTTGAGCAACTCGATCTGCAGGACGCGCTTGCGCCGCTCGTACTCCTGACGGCCGACCTTGCGCCCGTAGGGATGGTTCTCACGCCATGTCGTGAGGGGGCGGCCGGTCCCGTCGAGCAGGACCGGCCGCTCCCGTCGGCTGGTGTCCACGGTCAGGCCGTCCAGCAGCTCGTCAGCGTCTTCTTCAGCGTTCATCACACCACTCCCGCATGGGATCCTCGCCCGCTCCGGTCGGGGCCGGACGGCCCCGTCCGGCGCACCCTGCCGAGGTCAGAACGGCATGCGGCCACGGGTACGGCGGCCCGCCGAGCCGCTCCGGCCCACGGCGCGGGAACTCGACCGGAACGGCTTGCTGAACAACCGGCCCAGGACGCCGGGCGCCTTGCCGCCCACCCGCGACCCGGCACCGAGCGAACGCTGCGTGCCGCGCTCGGGGTGACGGGAGAGGCGCGGGACGAAGAAGGCCAGAACGGCAAGGACCACACACACTCCGACTACGGCGGCAATGATCACGAGTTGTCTCCCTAGGCTGGTCGGGAGCGTACGGGTTCCCCGTCGGCGTCCGTCCATGTGAGCGCGCCGCGGGCCGCTTCCGCGGCTCTATGACCGCGGGGAGGAAGGGGAGGGCCTGTTCACGTCACGCGGGCACCGAACCCGACGGTTCGGCGTTCGACGGCTCGGCGGACGACGGCTCGGCGGACGCCCCGTCGACGAGGTCCGGCAGCAGCCCCCTCAGCGCCTCGCGCTGGGCCGGCCCCATGAACTGGCCCAGAGCGCAGGTGACCGTCTGGGCGAGCGAGCCGGACGCCTCCTTCAGCAGGCGCCGGGCCTTGTCGGTGAGAGCCACCTGGATGCCGCGTTTGTCACCGCACACCGACTCGCGGGTGACGAGATCGGCGTGACCGAGGCAGGCGATCTGGTAGGTGAGGCGAGTCTTGGGGCGGCCCAGGAGTTCCGCGATCCGGGTCATCCGCAGCCCCTCCTCGGGGTGCGCGGCCAGCAGACAGAGGATGAGGAACTCGTCGTGCGAGACCCCGAGCCGCTCCTTCACGACCGCGCGCAGCCGCTGCTCCACCGCACCGGTCGCGGCCAGCAGAAGCATCCAGGCGTGCAGCTCGGCGGGCAGCGGCCCGTCCGCGCCGACGGAGGGACATGTGGGCAGGTGAGCGGGCTGCTCGTCGGGGTCGGCCATGGGCCAAGTGTAACTGTTGTCCAATTTTGAAGAATGAGGGTTGTCCACATTCGAATGACGGGCTAGCTTCGGTCATGCAAATTTGGACGACCTCATCGACTGGAGAAGAACCATGACCGTCGCCGTGGAGACCGGACTGTGGCAGCTCGACACCACCGCCTCGACCGTCGCCGTGCAGCACAGGACCATGTGGGGCCTCGTCAACGTCAAGGGCACCTTCGGCACCGTCCGGGGACAGGGCGAGGTCCGCCCCGACGGCTCCGCCGTCGGCGTGGTGACCTTCGACGCCGCCTCCCTGGACACCAGGAACGCCAAGCGCGACGAGCACCTGCGGTCCGCCGACTTCTTCGACGTCGAGCGTCACCCCGAGATCACGTTCGCGGTCCGCAGCGCCGAACTCCGCGACGGTGACGCGGTGCAGGTGGTGGGTCAGCTCACCGTGCGCGGCATCAGCAGGTCGCGCTCCCTGACCGCGCGCCTGACGGAGGCGAGCGCCGCGGGGCTCACGCTGGAGACCGAATTCACCGTGGACCGCGAGCAGTTCGGCATCAGCTGGAACCAACTGGGCATGATGCGCGGCCAGGCGACGATCTCCGCGACTCTGCGCTTCGCCCGGGCCGGCGCCTGACCACCACTTGGTTCCACGCCGTCGCGTGTCATGATCGGCTCATGTCCGAGTACTCCTGGCCGTACGAGAACGGTCGGCGCACGCCGGCCGGTGGCACGGCGGCCTGGACCACGACGGTCCGCGGTCTGCCGGTCGGGACGCCGGTCACCGGTGAGGTCATCGGCAGACAGCCCTTCGGTGCCTTCGTAGCCGTCGACGGCCACCCCGAGGCGATGGGCCTGGCCCGCATCGACAGGATGCCGCGGTGCCATGAACTCCCGCTCGTGGGGCAGTGCGTCTCCGGCGAGGTGGTCTGGCATGCCGAGCACCAGCACCAGGTGGGCATCGAACTCCGGGAATGGGCCGAGCACGAGGACCTGCTTCCCGGACTCACCGAGCTCGTCGGCCAGGTCGTCACGGGCACGGTCACGAAGATCGCGCCGATCGGATACCTCGTCGGTGTGGCCGACTGCGTGGAGGGGCTCGTACGGGCCGCCGGGACGACCGCGGACCTGGCGGACGCCGTCCGCGTGGGCCAGGAGGTGTCGGTACGGATCGTCGCCGTCGAGATCGAGGCGCGGCGGGTGCTTCTGTCGGCCGAGGATGGCTGCCCCGGGCGTCTCGCAGACTGAGTCGGGGGCGGCGGTCCGTGCGCGCCGGCCGACCATGGCGTGATGTCCACGGGGACGACGTCCCGCCCCTGCCGCCGATGTCTCCTGGCCCTGGGAGGTCACTGCCGCCGCCCGGTGCTCGGGGCGGTAGGTCGGTCGGTAGGTCGGTAGGTCGGTAGGTCAGGAGGCCCGTCGGACCGGCTTCGGCCGCGCTCCCCTGCCGTGCGCCGGGCGCGGTGCGGACCGCCGGCCTCCGCGCACACCCGTCCGCCCGGCGCACGGCCGTCGCGGTCTCCAGCGCACAGGGCCCCGCCGCGCCGGACGCCCACACCGTCCGCGCCATCGGCCGGCATCGCCGCGGCCCCACTCCCGCACACCCCACCCCCGTTCGGCTGTCGTGTGCGCCGGTGTCGTCCGGGCATCCGGCGTGGGCGACATACGGCCCGCCGTCAGCCGCTCGTCGCGGCCGTCACCGTGGCGGGGTCCACGCCGGTCAGTTCGACGATGCGGTGCGGCGGCACACCCGCGGCCAGGGCACGCGCGATCAGCCCGTCGCGGCCGTCCGCACTGTCGCGGTAGGCGAGCAGTTCCTCCTCGATCTGGGCGAGAGGTTCGGGTGCCAACTGATGGCGCACCCGGCTCACTTCCTCGTCGCTCAACGGGACGGGCAGCCGCTCCGCACCCTCGGGAATGGCGGCGGTCTCCTCCGGTGGCAGCAGGCGCAGGTGCGGGGAGTTGGGCGCGCTGCCCTGAGCGTCCAGCCAGGCGCGTACCGCAGGAGTCTCCATGCAGGTGAGACCGTCGACGGCGGCCGGGGCCACGCCGAGCGGCGCGGACATGTCGTCGAGCAGGAACAGATAGGCGTCGTCGGTCATCCTCGGCTCTCTCTCCACGGGGCCAGATCGACATCCCTCTACCCCGGCGCGGGGCGGTGTCACAGGAAACGGCGGATGGGTTGCACCGCCATCTCCCTGGCTCTCTGCACGACGGAACGTCTCTTCCAGCGACCGGACCGGACCGGCTCGCTCACCTTGACGTCCGCGTCGAAGTGGTCGTCGAGGGTGCAGGTGAACCCTTCGTCGAGGACGGCGAGCATGATCTCCTCGTCGTGGTCGAGGGAACGGCGGTTGAAGTTGGTCGAGCCGATCAGCGCGGCGACGCCGTCGACGGTGATGACCTTGGCGTGCATCATCGTCGGCTGGTACTGGTAGATCCGCACCCCGCAGGCGATGAGGTCCTCGTAGTGATGCTGGCCGGCCAACTGGCAGACCCGCTTGTCGGTGTGCGGTCCCGGCAGCAGGATCTCCACCCGGACCCCGCGCCGGGCGGCCGCGCACAGCAGCTCGACGAAGTACACGTCGGGCGAGAAGTAGGCGGTGGCCAGGCGGAAGCGCTCCTCGGCGGACTCCAGCATGACGCGGATCAGGGTCTGCATGTCCTGCCAGCCGATGCTGGCCGAACCGCGCACCACCTGGACGATCGCGTCGCCCTGCGGGCGGTGCTCGATGAACCGGTCCCGGTCGTCGAAGAGTTCCTCGTGGCACTCGGCCCAGTTCTGCGCGAACGCGGCGGCCACACCGTCCACCGCGGGCCCGCGGACCTCGACGTGCGTGTCACGCCACTCGTTCTCGTCACGCGCGTCACCGCACCACTCCTGGGCGATGCCCACCCCGCCGGTGAACGCGATCTCCTCGTCGACGACGAGGACCTTGCGGTGACAACGGTGGTTCTGCTTGAGCGGGGAGAGGTACAGCGGCTTGCGGAACCAGGCCACCTGCACTCCGGCCCGCTCCATCGTCTCCAGTTGCTCGGACTCGATCAGCCGGCTGCCGAACCCGTCCAGCAGCAGCCGTACGCGGACACCCGCGCGGGCGCGCTCCGCGAGGGCCTCGGCGAACTCGCGGGCGATGTCTCCCCGCCAGTACACGAACGTCATCATGTCCACCGTGTGTTCGGCACGGCGGATGGCGGTGAGCATCGCGGCGAAGATCTCGTCTCCGTTGCGCAGCGCGGTGAGCGCGTTGCCCTCGGTCGCGGCGACCCCTATCAGGCGCTCCAGGCGCCTGCGTATCCGAGTGACCCGGTACTCCACGGACGACGTGCCCGGCTGTCCGGGGACATGTGACGTCAGCTCGGACGGTTCATGCGTACTGGTCATGACATTCCTTAACCCGAATAACGCGGCGGAAACGTGGACGGAAGGGCGGCAGGTCGCGGGCGCGAGGCGGCGCTCGCAGGCGCGAGGCAGTGGTCGCACGCGTGGGGCCCGGCCGTCGGATCGGCCGGGCC
>NZ_JBHVDD010000124.1:0-22670 GCF_042802995.1 Streptomyces sp. NPDC057438 | reverse complement strand
CCACCGAGGCCAGCTCATCCGTGAGCCCGCCCTCGATCTCCATGCCATCCGGACCTAGGTCTACGGCCGACTGCCGGGGAATACGGGGTAGCACGCCTCCCACCCCATCAGCCCCGGCACCCCCGGGTCATCCACGAAAGGAAGCATCTTCGCCTCCGGCACAGGTTGCGCACGGAGGATCCGCCCCTCCTCCCTACGGATGAGATCCGCACCCCTCGCCTCAGGGGCGCGCGCCACCCCGCCGCGCGCCCGGTGCGCAGCACGGAACCCCACCGACCCCATCTCCCCGTGCGGACCGGCGACCGGACCATTTCCTGACAGTTCATCAGTATTGAATGTTCCGGCCCCCGAGGCTACGTTCCGCGACACCACCGTCCGAGACGAAGGGGTTGTCGCATGGCCGATGTCAGCGCCGAGGCACGCATCCAGGCACCCGCCGACCAGGTCTGGGCCCGGCTCGTCGACTGGTCCGCGTACGGCGAGTGGAACACCACCCACACCGGCTTCCCGAAGGGCGGACCGGACGTCCTCGAAGTCGGCGGCACCTTCCAGGAGAACCTGAGGCTCATGGGCTTCCCCGCCGAGGTCGAGTGGACCATCGCCGAACTGGAACCCCCGCGCACCCTGGCCATCCACGGCAGGGGCCCCATGGCCGTGGACCTGGCCACCCGCTACACCCTCACCCCCGACGGCGACGCCACCACGGTCCGCATCGACGGCCGGTTCACCGGCGCCGCCGTCTCCCTGATGGCGGGCAAACTCAGGGACTCCGCCACGGCCGCGCTCGACGAGTCCCTGCGCAAGCTGGGCGGCCTCGTGACCTGACCCCACCCCCGAGCCCCAGCCCCCAGCCCCCAGCCCCCAGCCCCCAGCCCCCAGCCCCCAGCCCCACGCTATTTCACGTACGAACGCGCCCCGCGGAGATCCCTCTCCGCGGGGCGCGCCCTTCGTGCACGTCACCCGCACACTGCCGTCAGTCCTCGTCGGCGAGGATGAGATACAGCTTCTTGCGGGCTTCGTTGATCACCGTCAGCGCCTTCTCGCGCTGATCCTTGTCGCCGGTCTTCCAGACCTGGCCGAACGCCTCCATCAGACCGAAGCCGGCCTGCCGGATCTCGCTCAGCGCCTCCCAGTCGACCCCGCGCGAGGCCTCTTCCCACGGGGCCTCGGGCCCCTCGTCGGCCGCGGTGCGGCCGGCCTCGGTGAGCGAGAACAGCTTCTTGCCGCCCTCGGTCGCACTGGCGATCAGCCCCTCGTCCTCCAGCAGCTGGAGGGTGGGGTACACCGAACCGGGGCTGGGCTTCCACGCCCCGCCACTGCGCTCGGCGATCTCCTGGATCATCTCGTAGCCGTGCATGGGCCTGTCCTTGAGAAGGGCCAGGATCGACGCGCGTACGTCGCCCCGCCGCGCCCTTCCCCGAGGGCCGCCCCGGCCGCGCCCACCCCAGGGGCCACCGCCGAAGGGTCCGAACGGTCCGGGGCCTCCATGGCCCGGCCCGAAGGGCCCGAAGGCGGCGCGCAGCGCCTCGGCGTCACCTCGGCCGCGAGGGTGCTCCCCACCACGGCGTCCATGTCCACGCTCGAATCCGAAGTCCTGTCCACGGGAACGCATCACAATCACTCCATTCCATCGTTGATCTGTCGCGATGCTACAACGATATATCGGGACCTGTCGCCTGGCAACACCTCTCCGAGAACGCCGTCGTGATGTACTGCCGCGCATGCCCCTGCTGCTGCTCGACCTGGACAACACCCTGATCGACCGCGACGCGGCCTTCCGGGCCGCCGTGGCCGCCTTCCTGGGCGCACACGGCCTGCCCGCCTCCGACCTGCCCTGGGTGACGGCCGTCGACGCGGGCGGCCACACCCCGCGCCACGAGGTCGCCACCGCCCTCACCGACCGCTACGCGGACGCGGTACCGCCCGCCGCCGTCGGCGCCCTGCTCGACACCGGCGCCGCCGACCGCGTGGTCCTGGCCCCCACCACTCGCGAGGCACTGGACGGCGCGCGCAACAGCGGCTGGACCTGCGTGATCGTCACCAACGGGCGGATCGCCCAGCAGGAGGCGAAGATCCGCCGCACCGGACTCGACCGGCTCGTGCGGGGCTGGGTCGTCTCCGAAGCCGTCGGCCACAAGAAGCCCGAGGCGGAGATCTTCCACGCGGCGGCCGCCACCGCCGGACTCCCGCTGTCCGGCGCCTGGGTCGTCGGTGACACGGCCCACGCCGACATCGCGGGCGCCGACGCCCTCGGCCTGCGCAGCGTCTGGGTGGCGCACGGCCGCGCCTGGAACGAGGCCGCCTACCGGCCCACCCACATCGCGGCCGAGGTCACCTCCGCGATCCACCACGTCACCGGCACCGACAACCGGTCCGCCGACACACCCCTCTAGGGTTCGGGAATGATCTCCGACAGCTATCTCTCCGCGTTGTTCTCGCTGGACGGCCGGGTCGCCGTGGTGACGGGCGGCAGCTCCGGTATCGGCAGGGCCATCGCCTCGGCCCTCGCCCGGGCCGGCGCGAGCGTCGTGATCGTCGCGCGCAGGGAGGCCGAGCTGACGGCCACGGCCGACGAGCTGACGGCGGACGGCTGCCGGGCGGCCTGGGTGAGCGGCGACCTGAGCACCCGTGCCGGCGTGCGCGCGGCGGCCGAACGGGCGGTCGAGGTGTTCGGGGAGCCCGACATCCTCGTCAACAGCGCCGGCATCAACCTGCGCCCGCCGCTGAGCGAACTGGGCGAGGACGTGTGGGACACCACCATGGCGCTGAACCTGGACGCGCCCTTCCTGCTGGGCCAGCGCTTCGGCCCCGGCATGGCCGAGCGGGGCTACGGCCGGATCATCCACGTCACCTCACAGCAGGCGCACCGGGCGTTCGTCCGCAGCGGCGCGTACGGCGTCTCCAAGGGCGCCCTGGAGTCATTGGCCCGCTCGCAGGCCGAGGAGTGGTCGCCCCACGGCGTCACCTGCAACACCCTGGTCCCGGGCTTCGTCCCGACCCCGCTCAACACCCGGCTCTCGTCCGACCCGGAGAAGGTGGCGGCCCTCGCCGCACGCACCCTGGCCGGGCGCAACGGCCTGGCCGAGGACTTCGCCGGTGCCGCCGTCTTCCTGGCAGGCCGCTCGGCCGGCTACATCACCGGCCAGTCGGTCTTCGTCGACGGCGGCTTCTCCGTCCATTAGGGCACTGGTGCCGCGCGGGCCGTACATTGCCCCGCCCCACGCTCGAACTGGCCCCCGGAAAGCAGTCCACCATCCCGAAATTGGCCTTGGCCCGCCGCTGCGCGGACGCTCTAGCGTCGTCCCATGCGCATTCGTATCGTGGACGCCTTCACCGACCGCCCCTTCTCCGGCAACCCGGCCGGAGTCCTCCTCCTCGACGCCTTCCCCGAGGACACCTGGCTGCAGAACGTGGCCAGAGAGGTCAACCACGCCGAGACCGCGTTCGCCCATCCCCTCCCGCCGGGCGGCGAGGCCGACTGGGCACTGCGCTGGTTCACGCCGGTCGCCGAGGTGGCGATGTGCGGACACGCCACCCTCGCCACGGCCCACGTCCTGCACAGTACGAACACCCATCAGGGCCCGGTACGGTTCGCCACGCGCAGCGGCGTCCTCCTCGCCACCCCTCGCCCGGACGGCTCGCTCACCCTCGACTTCCCGACCGCGCCCCTCACCCCGGTCGCCGTCCCGGACGGCGTCGCCGAGGCACTGGGCGCCGAGCCGCTGAGCGCCGTCGACACCGGCTCGAACGTGGGCGACCTCCTGGTGGAACTGGCCGACGAGAAGACGGTCCTCCGTCTCGCCCCCGACCTCCGGTCCCTCGGCCGCTACTCCGAGCGCGGCATCATCGCCACGGCCCGCGCCGAGGACCCGGCCGCCGGGTACGACTATGTCTCGCGCTGCTTCTTCCCCAACGTCGGCATCGACGAGGACGCCGTCACGGGCAGCGCCCACACCGCGCTCGCCCCCTACTGGTCCGCGCGCCTGGGCAGCCCGGACCTCACCGGTCTGCAGGCCTCCGCCCGCTCCGGCCGTGTCCGCACCGAACTCCGCGGCGACCGCACCCTGCTCTCCGGCCGCGCGGTCACGGTCATCGACGGCGAACTGATGGCGTGACCGTACGGCCGCCTCACGCGGTGGGCAGCCAGCCCACCTTCCCCGCCAGCAGCGCGTACCCCACGAACGCCCCGATGTCGAGCAGCGAGTGGGCCACCACGAGCGGCCCCACGCGCCCCCACCGCCGGTACAGGTAGACGAACACCACCCCCATCACCATATTGCCGACGAAGCCGCCGATGCCCTGGTAGAGGTGGTACGACCCGCGCAGCACGGAGCTGGCGGCGAGCGCGCTCCCCGGTGACCAGCCGAGCTGCTGGAGCCGGCGCAGCAGGTACGCGAGCACGATGACCTCTTCGAGGACCGCGTTCTGGATCGCGGAGAGGATCAGCACGGGGTACTTCCACCACACCTCGGGCAGCGCCTCCGGCACGACCGTGAGGTTGAACCCGAGGCCGCGCGCCGCAAGGTAGAAGGCGATGCCCGTGCTGCCGATCACCGCGGCGATCGCCGCGCCCCGGCCGAGGTCGAACCACGGCTTCGTCCGGTCGAACCCGAGGGTGCGCAGCCCGGCGCCCTCGCGAAGCAGGAAGTGCGCGACCAGGGCGACCGGGACCAGGGCGGTGGTGATCCCGAACAGCTGCCACGCGAGGTCGAGCCAGGGCCGGCCCGGCGCGGCCGAGGCGTTCATGGTGGCCGCCTGGTCCTTCAGCCCGCCCGGCCGGGTGACCGATCCGATGAAGCTGATCAGCGCGGACACCCCGCTCGCGCCGAGCGAGACTCCGAGCACGAGCAGTGTCTCGTCCCTCAGGATCCGCCGGCTCGGCCGCTCCCGCGGCACCGCGCCCTCCGCCGACTCCGCCTGCCCCTGCACCCACGCCTCCAGTTGTCCGGCCCCGCCGAGGGTCCATCATCACCCGCGGCGGTCCGGGACTTTCCGGCGGCTGCCCCTGCGGGCGGCTCCTCAGCCCAGCGGCACCGGCTCCGGCAGCCCGACCGGCCAGCTGTGGACGGGCTCCCCGGAGTGCATCAGCTCGCCGTAGCGCCGTGTGGTGGCGGCCAGCGCCGCGTCCCGTCCGAGCCCCTTGGTTATTGCCCGATGGAACGTTTCCACCTGCCAGGACGCCCCGTTGGCCCGCCGTCGGCAGCGCTCCTCGATCACCCCGAGATAGAAGTCCCGGTCGGCCGGCTCGACCCCCCAGGCGTCCAGCCCGACCTCCGCGAGCGGCAGCAACTCGTCGCGCACGAGGTTCACGGCGTCCACCGGTCCCACCCCGCCGTACCGTCCCCGGGGCCACTGCAGCCGTGCGTCGATGCCGTGGCGGCACGCCTCGTCGAAGTTGGCGGCAGCGGCCTCGAACGGCAGCCGGGCCCACACGGGCCGCGACTCCTCGGCCAGCGCTCGGACGACCCCGTAGTAGAAGGCCGCGTTGGCGATCACGTCCGTGATGGTCGGCCCGGCGGGCAGCACCCGGTTCTCGACCCGCAGATGCGGGACCCCGTCGGCGATGCCGTAGACGGGACGGTTCCAGCGGTAGATCGTGCCGTTGTGCAGGGTGAGTTCGGCGAGTGAGGGAATGCCGCCCGCGTCGAGGACGCCGATCGGATCCTCGTCGTCGCAGATGGGCAGCAGGGCCGGGAAGAAGCGCAGGTTCTCCTCGAAGAGTTCGTACGCCGAGGAGATCCACCGCTCCCCGAACCAGGTGCGCGGCCGTACCCCCTGGGCCTGGAGTTCGGGCGGCCGGGTGTCGGTGGACTGCTGGAACAGGGGCGGCCGCGACTCCCGCCACAGTTCGTGCCCGAACAGGAACGGCGAGTTGGCTCCGATGGCGACCTGCGCGGCGGCGACCGCCTGGGCGGCGTTCCAGACATCGGCGAACCGGCCGGGCGTCACCTGCAGATGCAGTTGCACGGAGGTGCAGGCGGCTTCCGGCGCGATGGACTTCGATGTGCAGACGAGCCGCTCGACCCCGTCGATGTCCAAGGTGAAGTCCTCGCCGCGGGCGGCGACGATCTGGTCGTTCAGCAGGGTGTACCGGTCTCCCGCGGAGAGGTTCGAGGAGACCAGGTCGTCGCGGCCCAGCGTGGGGAGAATGCCGATCATCACGATCCCCGCGCCGACCTCGACCGCCTTGCGGTCGGCGTAGGCGAGGGAGGTGCGCAGCTCCTCGGAAAGCTGGTCGAATACCCGACCTTCCAAGCGGTGTGGAGCTATGTTGACTTCCAGATTGAACATGGCGAGTTCTGTTTGGAAATCTCGGCTCGCAATGCGTTCGAGTACTTGCGCATTCATCATTCTCGGCAAACCGTCGCCGTCGACGAGGTTCAGCTCGATCTCCACACCCATGAGGTTCCTGGGGCGGTCGAACCGCTTCTCCTCCAACAGCCGCCCCAGCACCGTCAGACACTGCCGGAGCTTGTCGCGGTACTGCTGGCGATCGGAGAGGCCGAACGGCCCCGCCACGACCTTCTCCCCCATCGAAGCGTCCCTCCTCGGATGGGCGGGCCGACGTTTCGCGCGGCCGCTGGTGTACCGGGTCCACGGTTCATGATGCCCAGGCAGAGCCAGCGGTAACGTCCCACGCGGGATCAGCACACGCTAGGCTGAGCGCGGTCCTTCTCCGGCTCTATTTCCTCGGCATGCTTCTGGCACATTCAGCGGGCAAGAAAGGGTACGCGCTTTCTGTCCGGTGTTCTTTCGTGAAAAGCGCCGACGAGAACCGGCCGTCCCGTACGCGACGGTAATCCGAGGTCACCGGCACATCCCTAGCGAAAATGGGGGTGGCATCCATGTTCCGGCGGCCTGATACAGCCTTGTTCTTCATATCCGGAACGGCTAGACGAAACACTGCGTGAACACGTGTCGTATAAACTCCGCAAACGAGGCTGAGAGCCGGCACCCGCGGTCCTCGGTCCTGCCGTCGGGCCACCGCGGCGGACCCCACCCACGCACCGGACCCCGGGCACCCGTCTCTCCGATCCCAGAGAGCTGACAGCGCCGTCCGCCCCCGCCCTCGCGTCACCGTGCCTGTCGAATGGAGAGGCCACTCACCATGCCGCTGCATGTCCCCCCGGCTCCCGCGCCCGCCCTGCGCACCGTCCTCACGGCCCTCGGTTCTCCCACCGCCGTCCACGAGGCACGAACGCCCGCCCTGAAGAACGCACAGGGCCCCGTCACCCCCGAACTCCCGCTGCCCGTCCACGTACTCGACGGGATCACCCCGGAGGGCACGGGCACGGCCCGGCTCACCGGGTGGAGGTTCCTGATCCGCTGCGGCGACCGCGCCGTGGCTGCCGCCGAGACCCGGCTGACCCCGGACGGCTGGGCGTTCTCGCATTTCTTCGAAGGCCCGTACATCGCCTCGACCGAGCTCGCCCTGCGCCAGGCCGACCTCATGCAGCAGCCCTACCAGCCGCGCCTGCTGTCGGTGCCGGAGCTGTACATGCTCACGCTCTGGCTGCACGCCGACCCCACCGCCGACACCGCCGCCGGCCACCCGGCTCCGGCCGACGTGCTGGTCCCACTGGCCCCCGCGCCACCCGGCATAGCCGCCCACCGGCCGCACCGGGCCGCCGATCTCCTCCCGGTGCTGACCACCCGGCTGGCACGCGTCCCCCTGCTGGGATCGCCCGCCTGAAAACCGGACCGCGCCGCCCCTTCGCACCACCGCGCCCCGTCACCGACATACCGGTGACGGGGCGTTTGCTCATCGCTACGCGGAATTACCGCTCCTTCGGGCGCTAAAACGCTCGTACGAGCTATTCCCACGCCTTCCCTACGACGGACTAGCCCCATCCGACCATGCCGCATCACCCGAAAGGACAGTGCGACGGGGATGAACCATCCGGGCGGGCGTTGCGTCATCAACCTGTGAAGAAGTCGTGCTGCGAAATGCCTGCGGATTGACGCCCGTGGGGCAACACTGGGACCGGACCGATTTATCACAACGGGGGGCGGCCATGAACGGGGCTTCACGCCGCGGGACAGACAAAACAGCCATCGCAGACCAGACGACCGACCGAAAGATCCCAACAACCATGTGCCAGCACCAGCCACTGTGCCCGACCGCCGAATCCGCCGACCGGGAAGGCGCCCGACTCATGGCGCACCACCCGGAGCAGGGATGGAGCCTTCTCTGCAACGGCGTTCTGCTCTTCGAGGACACCGGTGAGCTCCTGCCGGACGGCCAGATCATCGCGCCGCACCGCCCGATGGGCACCGTGGTGACCGCCGCCTGAGCCGCACTCACGTGCGCGCAGGGCGAGCGTCCCGCACAGGGCGCCCGCCCGGACAGAAGAGGGGCCGGCCGGAGAAGCACTCTCCGAACCGGCCCCGACGCGTATCCGCCCGCGACTACGCTTCGTAAGCGTCCAGCGGCGGGCAGGAACAGACCAGGTTCCGGTCACCGAACGCCTGGTCGATCCGGCGGACCGGCGGCCAGTACTTGTCCGCGCGCGAGACCCCGGCCGGGAAGACCGCCTCCTCACGCGTGTAGGCGTGGTTCCACTCCCCGCCCAGCGCGCCCGCGGTGTGCGGGGCGTTGCGCAACGGGTTGTCGTCCGCGGGCCACTCGCCCGAGCCGACCTTCTCGATCTCCGCGCGGATCGCGATCATGGCCTCGCAGAACCGGTCCAGCTCACCGAGGTCCTCCGACTCGGTCGGCTCGATCATCAGCGTCCCGGCCACCGGGAACGACATCGTCGGCGCGTGGAAGCCGTAGTCGATCAGCCGCTTGGCGATGTCGTCGACGCTCACACCGGTCGACTTGGCCAGCGGCCGCAGGTCGATGATGCACTCGTGCGCCACGAGCCCGCCCGGACCGGTGTAGAGCACCGGGTAGTGCGGCTCCAGCCGCTTGGCGATGTAGTTGGCGCTGAGCACCGCCACCTGCGTGGCCCGCTTCAGCCCCTCACCACCCATGAGCCGGACGTACGCCCACGAGATCGGCAGGATGCCCGCCGAACCCCACGGCGCCGCCGAGATCGGGCCGACACCCGTTTCCGGCCCTGCCGCCGGCTGCAGCGGGTGGTTCGGCAGATACGGCGCCAGGTGCTCGCGCACGGCGACCGGCCCGACGCCGGGCCCACCGCCGCCGTGCGGGATGCAGAACGTCTTGTGCAGGTTGAGGTGCGAGACGTCGCCGCCGAAGCGGCCCGGCTTGGCCAGACCCACCAGCGCGTTGAGGTTGGCACCATCGACGTACACCTGGCCGCCCGCGTCGTGCACCTGCGCGCAGATGTCGGCCACGTGCTCCTCGAACACGCCGTGCGTCGACGGGTACGTGATCATCAGCACGGACAGCTCGTCGCGGTACTGCTCGATCTTCGCCCGCAGGTCCTCGACGTCGATCTCGCCGTCGTCGGCCGTCTTCACGACGACGACCTTCATGCCGGCCATGACGGCGCTCGCCGCGTTGGTGCCGTGCGCGGAGGACGGGATCAGGCACACCGTCCGCTGCGCGTCACCGTTCGCGCGGTGGTACGCGCGTACGGCCAGCAGCCCCGCCAGCTCACCCTGCGAGCCCGCGTTCGGCTGCAGCGACACCTTGTCGTACCCGGTGGCCTCCGCCAGCCGCTCCTCCAGCTCACGGATGAGCGTGAGATACCCCTGCGCCTGCCCGGCGGGCGCGAACGGGTGCAGCTGCCCGAACTCGGGCCACGTCACCGGCTCCATCTCGGTGGTCGCGTTGAGCTTCATCGTGCAGGAGCCGAGCGGGATCATGCCCCGGTCGAGCGCGTAGTCCCGGTCGGCGAGCCGGCGCAGATAGCGCAGCATCGCGGTCTCGGAGCGGTGGTCGTGGAACACCGGGTGCGCCAGATAGTCGTCCGACCTCAGCAGCCTCTCGGGCAGCGTGTCCGCGGTGGCGGCGTCCAGCGCCTCCACGTCGCCCTCCACGCCGAACGCGGTCCACACGGCGCCCAGCTGCGCCCGCGTGGTGGTCTCGTCGCAGGAGACCGACACCAGCTCGGCGTCCACGAGGTGCAGGTTCACGCCATGTTCCCGCGCGGCGGCCACTACCTCACCGGCCCGCCCCGGCACCCGCACGGTGAGCGTGTCGAAGTACGACCCGTGCACGACCTCGATCCCACCGGCCGCGAGCCCCGCGGCCAGCACGGTGGCGTACCGGTGGGTACGCCGGGCGATGGTCCGCAGTCCCTCCGGCCCGTGGTAGACGGCGTACATGCCGGCCATCACGGCGAGCAGCACCTGCGCCGTGCAGATGTTGCTGGTCGCCTTCTCCCGGCGGATGTGCTGCTCCCGCGTCTGCAGGGCGAGCCGGTACGCCTTGTGCCCGTCCGCGTCCACGGACACCCCGACGAGCCGTCCGGGCAGGCTGCGCGCGAACTTCTCCTGGACGGCCATGTAGCCCGCGTGCGGCCCGCCGAAGCCCATCGGCACGCCGAACCGCTGCGTGGTCCCGACCGCGATGTCGGCGCCCAGCTCACCGGGCGAGGTCAGCAGGGTCAGCGCCAGCAGATCGGCGGCGACGGTGACGACCGCGCCGAGTCCGTGCGCCTGCTCGACGACCGGCTTCAGGTCCCGTACGACACCGGAGGCACCCGGGTACTGCAGCAGCACCCCGTTGATGTCGCGTGCGGCGATGTCGGCCGGGATCCCCTCGCTCAGGTCGGCGACGACGACCTCGACACCGGCAGGCTCGGCACGGGTTCCGATCACGGCGATCGTCTGCGGCAGGGCGTCCGCGTCGACGAGGAACAGCCCCTTCTTGTTCTTGCCCATGCGCCGCGACAACGCCATGGCCTCGGCGGCGGCGGTGCCCTCGTCGAGCAGCGAGGCCCCGGAGGTGGGCAGCCCGGTCAGTTCGGCGACCACGGTCTGGAAGTTCAGCAGGGCTTCCAGCCGCCCCTGGGAGATCTCGGGCTGGTACGGGGTGTAGGCGGTGTACCAGGCCGGGTTCTCCATGACGTTGCGCAGGATGACGGGCGGCGTGAACGTCCCGTAGTACCCGAGCCCGATCATCGAGCCGAGCACCTGGTTGCGGTCAGCGAGCGAACGCAGCTCGGCGAGCACCTCGGACTCGGTACGCGCCCCGGGCAGGTCCAGCGCCTCGGCGTTCTTGATCACATCCGGGACCGCGGCCGCCGTCAGCTCGTCCAGCGAGCCGTAGCCGACCTGCGCGAGCATCTTGGCCCGGGCCTCGGCGTCCGGGCCGATATGGCGCCGCTCGAAGGGGATGCCCTGTTCGAGCTCGGAAAGCGGAATGCGATGGGCGGTCATTTGCGGAGGCCTCCTGGTCTGACACGACCTTCGAGGGGCACCACGGCACGGGCACCCCGACGGCCTCCCCCTCTGTCATCTCAACCTGAGAGCTTCACCGGCCCGGGTACGGACCGGCTTTCACCGTCGGTGAGAGCGGGAGCCGTGGCACCCGCCCTGCTTTCCAGAGTGACCTCGTCCGTGCGGTACGTGAGCCTGAGAGATTCCGGGGAGGATTTGCTCCTTCGGCGCCTCCGGATGGTGTCCGGAGGACTCTCCCGCACGGGGTCAGCAGCCGCTGCCAGCGTATCAGCGCGGGCAACGCACAGGTCTTCGAGTGGCCGCCTCCCTCAATGTGCCTTTTCGTAGGGGTGAGAGACGATGTACCACCCCTTGTGACCACTTGGAGGGCCCGTGCAGACCGACATCGATCCGCGCAACCTGATCGGCCGCAAGGCGTTCGACCGCAGGGGCAGCAAGATCGGCACCGTGGACGAGGTCTACCTGGACGACGCCACCGGCATCCCCGAGTGGGCCGCGATACGCATGGGCCTCTTCGGCCGCGACGCCTTCGTCCCCCTCGAGCCCAGCGAACTGGTGGAGGGCACCCTCCGCGTCCCCTTCGAGCGCGCCCTGATCAAGGACGCCCCCGACTTCGGTGTGGGCCGCCACCTCTCCCCCGAGCAGGAACTCCAGCTGTACCACCACTACGGCCTGGACATAGCCCCGCCCCCGCCCATAAACCATGACTTCGGCCACGTGGCCGGCCAGGACGACACCTGAGCCGATCCGGCCGCGCACACCCGCCCGCACGACACCACGAACGGCCGAAGCGTGCGCACGCCGTCCGGCGCCCCCTGATCCTCAGCCCGGCACCCCGCCCGGCACCAGCGGCAACGGCTCCGCCGGCTCCAGCGCCGCGTCGTCCGTCCTGAACGTCCGCACCCGCCCCGGCCCCGGGTCCAGCGGCGTCTCGAACCGCACGGTCACGCGCCCGAGCCCGCTGCCCTGAACCCACCCGTGCCCATACTCGGCGTGCCGCACATCGTGCCCGGCCCTCCAGAGCCGTTCCCCGCCCGCGCCCGCCTCCGCCACGGGCACCTCCGCGACGCCCCTGGCCTCCTCCTCCACCGGCTCGGGCTCCCCGGCCGCCTGGGCGAACAGGTCCTCCTGCGTGTAGTCGGCGAGCCCGCTCACCCCGACGCCGAGCAGCCGCACCCCGCCGGTCGTGTCCACGGCCTCCAGCAGCCGGGCCGCGGCCTCCCGCACCACCGCCGGATCGTCCGTGGGGCCCCGCAGCGTCTCGGACCGGGTCAGGGTGGAGAAGTCGTACCGCCGCACCTTCAACACGATCGTCCGCCCCGAGAGCCCCGCCTCACGCAGCCGGCGCACGCACCGGTCCGCGAGCCGCTGCACCTCCATGCGCACTCGGACCCGGTCATGGATGTCCACGTCGTAGGTGTCCTCCACCGACACCGACTTCGTGTCCCGCTCGGCCACCACCTCCCGGTCGTCCCGCGCCAGCGCCATCGCGTACAGCCCATGCCCATGGGCCTTCCCGAGCAGCCGTACGACCTCGTCCTCCCCCGCCTCCACGATCTCCTCGACCGTGGTGATCCCGGCACGCCGCAGATGGTCCCCGGTCGCGGGCCCCACACCCGGCAGGATCCGCACGGACATCGGGCCCAGCAGCGCCCGCTCGGTCCCGGGCTCGATCAGCACCAGTCCGTCCGGTTTGGCCTGCTCGGAGCCGATCTTCGCGAGCATCTTGCAGGCCGCGAGCCCCACGGACCCCGTCAGCGCGGTCAGGGCCCGTATGTCCGCCCTCAGACGCTCCCCCGCCAGCCGGGCCGACGTCTCGTCCCAGGCCGCGCCCCCGGCCTCCAGATCCACGAAGGCCTCGTCCAGGCTCAACGGCTCCACCAGCGGCGACAGAGCCCGCAACAGCTCCATGACCTGATCGCTGATCGCCCGGTAGAAGGTGAAGCGCGGCGTGAGGTACGCGGCGTTCGGTGCGAGGCGGCGCGCCTGCGCCATCGGCATCGCCGAATGCACCCCGAAGGCCCGCGCCTCGTACGAGGCGGTCGCGACCACTCCACGCGGCCCCAGCCCGCCGACGACAACGGCTTTCCCCCGCAGACTCGGCTTCGACGCCTGCTCCGCCGAGGCGTAGAAGGCATCCATGTCGAGATGCAGGATCGTGGGCGCGGTTCTCACATCTCCGATGCTGCCCTACGCCACTGACAATGCCCCGTACACCACTGGCCACCAGGCCACGCCCGGGCCGCGAACCGCCGGGCCACCGGACGAGCAGTCCCGGTCGCGTATCCCGCGGCAGCCCTCAGACCGCCCGGTTCCGCCGCCGAGCCAACTCGTCCGCCGGATTGTGGCCCACGAGCGTCTCCCCCGTGTCGACCCGCTCCCCGTGCAACTGCGAGAGAGCGTTTTCGACGTCACGCCAGACGACCCCCACGGCGATCCCGAAGACCCCCTGGCCGCCCTGGAGCAGGGCGTGGACCTCGTCGGGCGAGGAGCACTCGTAGACCGTCGCGCCGTCGCTCATGAGCGTCATCCGCTCCAGATCGCTGAAGCCACGCTCCCGCAGGTGCTGGATGGCGGTGCGGATGTTCTGCAGCGACACCCCCGTGTCGAGGAACCGTTTCACGATCTTCAGGACGACCACGTCCCGGAAGCTGTAGAGCCGCTGCGTCCCCGAGCCCTGGGCGGACCGCACACTCGGCTCCACGAGGCCCGTACGGGCCCAGTAGTCGAGCTGGCGGTAGGTGATGCCGGCGGCCGCGCACGCGGTGGGACCGCGGTAGCCGACCTTCTCGTGCGGCTCGGGCGCCGCCTCGACGCTGTCCTGCACGGCCGTGGGCCGCTGCGGGACGTGACCGGCCGCGCCACCGTGATGGGGGTCCCCCCAGCCCGAGCGCACCCGAGAGCCTGGGGGAGGGTACGGGCCGCCGTCCCCCAGCCTGCGTCCGGGGGCACCCCCAGCCGTACCGTCGCCGCTGCTTCTCACGCCGACCTCCGTCCTTGACCTGCCTCATCGACGGTAGGCAGCCGCCAGGGGTGCGTCAACGACCATCGCACTCGCCACGCCGGGTGATAATCACCCTGAGAGTGGTTTCCCGTGCCCTTTCGCGGGGAAAGGCTAGCCGAATGCGCTCCCGCCGAGCCGCCTGACGGCACACCGGGCCGGCTCATGACTCCCGGGAGTCCGCTTCCACCGACCAGGTCCGTGCCCACAGCGCCCCGGAACCGAAACCCTCCTCCGCGCGCCCGCCATCGACGGCGGCAGGCGGCAGCGTCAGGACCTGTCAGCCGCGTCCGTCGGCTCCGTGCGGCCGTCCGCCCGGCCTCACTGACTGTTCGTCCCGAAGTCCTCGGGCGAGATCTGGTCGAGGAACTCGCGGAACTTCTCCACCTCGTCCTCCTGCTCGTCCGGGATCGCGATGCCCGCGTCGTCGAGCACCCCGTCACTGCCGAAGATCGGCGTCCCGGTACGCAGCGCCAGCGCTATGGCGTCGGAGGGCCGGGCACTCACCTCGACACCACTGGCGAACACCAGCTCCGCGTAGAAGACGCCCTCACGCAGGTCCGTGATGCGCACTTCCGTGAGCTCCTGGCCGACGGCCTCCAGCACGTCCTTGAACAGGTCGTGGGTCAGCGGTCGCGCGGGGGCCATGCCCTGCTGGGCGAAAGCGATCGCCGTCGCCTCGCCCGGCCCGATCCAGATGGGGAGGTAACGGTCGCCTCCCACTTCGCGCAGGAGCACGATCGGTTGGTTGGAGGGCATTTCCACCCGGACACCTACGACATCGAGCTCGTTCACACAGCAACCCTAGGCCGTGCTCGGGATGTTTGGGTAGTCGGGCTCGGATCGGCCCACCGATCCGCCACGGGCGAACACCACGCGTCAGCGCGGCCGCACCCCCAGCGCACCGCGCACGAGAGCGGCGTGCAGCTTGACCGTCAGCCCCGCCAGCTCCCTCGCCCGCTCCTCCGCATGCGCTCTGGTCTGCGGGTTACGGTGCAGCCGCAGCGGCGCCACCACCTGGTCGACGAGCCCCGCCTCACGGTCGGCGGCGGCCCGCATCACTCTCAGGTGCCGGGGCTCGATACCGAATCGCCCCAGTTCGACCACAAGCGTGGCGATGGTGAGAACTTCGGCGTCGTACGACCCGTCCGGCAGCGGGGCCACCAGCCCGTACGACTCCCACTCGGCCAGCTGCTCCTCGTCGATCCCGGCGCCGGCGATGAACTCGCCCCGCCCGATCCGGGCGGCCGCCGGCTCCTCGGGCTCGCCGAACAGCTCGCTCAGGCGCTCCCCGTCGCCCACGTCACGCTGCCGTCCCACGGACGGCAGCCTGACGTCCTCTCCGCGTTCCACGGCCTCGAGATACTCACGGATCACCTTGAGCGGCAGATAGTGGTCCCGCTGCATCCTGAGGACGTGCCCGAGCCGCTCCACGTCCCCGGCACTGAACTTGCGATACCCCGAGGGGGTCCGCTGGGGCTCGATGAGCCCCTCGGACTCCAGGAAACGGATCTTGGAGATGGTCACCTCGGGGAACTCGTCACGCAGTGCGTTGAGAACCGTGCCGATGCTCATCAGGCCACTGTCCGCGGCGGTGGTGCCGTGGTCGGCACCACCGCTCGTTGTTCGAAGCATGGACCTTCCCTGGGGTTCCCCGGATCCGGTCCGGGGGAGGGTCAGTAGCCCCGCTGGCTCGCGTAGAAGACCAGCCGGTACTTGCCGATCTGCACCTCGTCGCCGTTGTGCAGGGCGACCTGGTCGATCCGCTCGCGGTTGACGTACGTCCCGTTCAGGCTGCCGACGTCGGCGACCGTGAACGAGCCGTCCTGGCCCCGGCGGAACTCCACATGGCGACGCGACACCGTCACGTCGTCGAGGAAAATGTCGCTCTGCGGGTGACGGCCCGCCGTGGTCAGGTCGCCGTCCAGCAGGAAGCGGCTGCCCGCGTTCGGACCGCGACGGACGACCAGGAGCGCCGAGCCGAGCGGCAGCGCGTCGACGGCGGCCTGCGCCTCGGGAGAGAGCGCCGGCAGCTGCGTCTGGCCGGTGACCTCGGAGTCGTAGGCCTCCAGGCCGGAGATGGAGATGGTCGAGGTCGTCTCGGACGGACGCTCGGGGGTCGCGCCGGCCCGCAGCGGAGCACCGCAGTTCGAGCAGAAGCGGCTGTTCTCCGCGTTGCGGTTACCGCACCTCGTACACACCAGGGCCGACATCGACGGATCCTCCTGCCGCGGCTGCCCCGCCGGGGCATGGGACGCATACGGGTCTGAGCTGAACCCTCCACCCGTACCTGAGGTTGACGGTTCCCCGAAACCTATGCGGCCCGACTGCGCAGGGTCAACAGACGGCGCGCCCTGACCTCCCGAAATGTCACCTCCCGGGCCGGCAACCTGGTCCCGGAACATGGGGCGCTCGCCACCCTGGCCCTCCGCCTCCGAGGGCTGCGCGCGATGACGGGAGGTCGCGTTGTCGCTGCCCTCTCGCGCGCTCTTGCCGAACAACTTCGCAAACAACTTCACGGGCGATTCCCCTTGACCGAAACAGACCCGCCCGTGGGGCAGGACGAACCCTGACTGAACACACCGGCCGACCCGGACAACCTCACAACGTCCGTATCCACCAGACAGTTTCCACCACGCACCACCCATTCGGTGCGCCGACCCCCCGCAACCTCATGCCCTCGCCGGACGGGCCCCATGCACCTGCGCTTCACCGGGAGGACGACCGAGCGTAGTCAGGCCGCTTCGCTGCTCGCAAGGCGTCCACGACGATCTTCTCCGCCCGCCGCACGGTCACGGTGGCCTGCTCCTTCTCCAGTGTCTGCACCACGCCTCCGGGGATGTTCAGTGCGGGCTCGAGGTCCTTCGGGTTGCCGATGACCTTGAAACGAAAAGGCTGGGTGATCTTGTTCCCGTCGACACTGATTCCCTCACCGGAATCGGTCAGATAGGTGCTGGCCACGACCCGTACGCCGTTCACCTGGATCGCCTCGGCGCCGGCCGCGCGCAGCTCCTGGATCGCGTCGAGCAACATGTCCGCCTCGACCGTCCCCTTCGTGTCGTCGACCGTCAGTGTGATGCCGGGCCCCTGCGCAGCCACCGTGCCCGCCAGAATGCCGAGTTGCCGCTCCTTCTCGACCGTCTGCTTGCGTGCCTCCTCGGCCTGGTCCGAACTGTTCTCCAGCTCGGTGCGCTGGTCCTCGAGACCCTGCTTCTCCTCCTCCAGACGCTGCGTACGGTCATCCAGTTCATCGAGGATGCGTACGAGATCTTCCTGACGTGCTCCGCGCAGCGCGCTGTCGTCGTTGTTGGAGGCGACCTGGATCGCCAGTCCGAAGCCGAGGCCGAACAGCAGCAGCGCCACGATGAGTTGGGCGCGGGTGAAGCGCGGCGGCCACAGCCCCTGCGCCAGGCGCTGCCGCCCCGTGCGCTTGTCCTGGTCCTTCTCCTCCCGAGAAGCCTCGCCGGGCTCCTCGGCGGCCGTGGAAGGTACCTCCTGGGGAAGTTCGCGGCGCAGCCTCGTCGTCGGCTCGTCGTCCTCTCCCCGACCCGCGGTCGGCCCGGGCCCCGGCGTCTCGTCGCGCTCGTTCATCGGCCTCACGCCCGGAACACGTGCCGACGGATCGCCGCGGCGTTGGAGAAGATGCGGATGCCGAGGACGACCACGACGCCCGTGGAGAGCTGGGCCCCGACGCCCAGCTTGTCGCCGAGGAAGACGATCAGGGCGGCCACCACGACGTTCGACAGGAACGACACCACGAAGACCTTGTCGTCGAAGATGCCGTCCAGCATCGCGCGCAGACCACCGAAGACGGCGTCGAGCGCCGCGACCACGGCGATGGGGAGGTACGGCTCGACGACCGCCGGTACCTCGGGCCGGACCAACAGTCCGGCCACGACTCCGAGGACGAGGCCCAGTACGGCGATCACGATGTGCCCTTCTCTGTGCTCGGTTGTGCTGTTCGTACGATCACGCTCGGCGCGGCCGGCACCTTGATGTCACTCTCGACGGAGATGCCCGTCCTGATACCGAAGTTCTCCTGCAGGGCGTGCAGGTACAGCCCGTCGGGGCTGTTCTGGAACCTGGTGCTCAACCGCTGCCCGTCCCCCACCGCGAGGACCGTGTAGGGCGGTGCCAGCGGCTTGTTGTCGACCAGTATCGCGTCGCCCGCGGCCCTGATCGCCGACAGTGCGGTCAACCGCTGCCCGTTGATCGACACGGCCTCGGCCCCCGACGCCCACAGGCCGTTGATCACCCGCTGCATGTCCCGGTCGCGCACCCGACCGGTGTCCGAGAACCCGGACGTCTCACGTGGATCGCCGTCACCACCCTGGGCGGCGCCCTTGGAGTCGTTGACGACGAGCCGGACCCCGGGGCCGTGCACCTCGACGGCGCCCGACAGGACGCTCACCAGGTCGTTCCCGTGACTGCCGCCGCTGTCCTTCAGCGCCTTGCGCTGGCGTGCGCTCACGTCGTCACGGAGCGCGTCCACGGAGGTCTCCAGCTCGTCCGCGGTCGTCGTCTCCCGCTGGATGCGGTCGATGAGCTCCTCGCGCTCCTTGGCGACCACGGGAGCGCTTATCCGTGCCTGTGCCGCGCCCACCGTCACCACGAGCGCGGCCAGCACCAGGCCGACCGCGAGCCCCAGCTTGGCCCGCACGGTCTTGGGCATGCCCTCGGCGCCCGCGGCCTTCCTGCGGGCGGCGGCCTCGGCGTATCCGTCGTCGAGGCTGTGGTCCATGACGTTGTTGAGCAGCGACATGGAGGCGTCCGGACGCGACGGGCGCGTGGGTGTGCTCCGAACGGGGGGCTGCTGCGGCATGCCGCACATCGTCGCACGTCGCGACCACTACCTCCGAACGGCCCCACCGGCGTGCCGGACAGGCCCCGTTGGGGGCACTTGTCCGGCACGCACGCGTGCGGGGCGGTTCAGCGCCCGGCGCTGTCCACGACCGCCGCCCACTCGTCGAGCAGGGCCTGGGCGGAGGCGTCGTCGGGGCCCTCGGCCCACAGATGGGTGACGGCCTCGGCCGGGTCCGGCAGCACCATCACCCACCGCCCGTCCGTCTCCACGACCCGTACACCGTCGGTCGTGTCGACGAAGCGGTCGCCGGCCGCCTCCACGACCCGGCGCATCACCAGGCCCTTGACGGCCCACGGGGTGGCGAGGTCCCGCTTGAGGACGTGTGCCCGCGGAATCCGCGCGTCGATCTGGCTGAGCGTGAGCTGCGTCCGCGCCACGAGCCCGATGAGCCGTACGAAGGCCGCGGTGCCGTCGAAGACGCTGCTGAACTCCGGAACGATGAACCCGCCGCGTCCGTCACCGCCGAAGATGGTCGTCTCGTCCCCGCCGACCCGGGTGAGGTCGTCCGGGGAGGTGGTCGTCCACTCGACCTGTGTGCCGTGGTACGCCGCGACCTGCTCGCCGATCCTGGTGGTGGTCACCGGCAGCGCCACCCGGCCGCTCCGCCGTTCCGCGGCAACCAGGTCGAGCATGACCAGCAGGGCCCGGTCGTCCTCGACGATCCGCCCCTTCTCGTCCACGAGCGACAAGCGTTCACCGACGGGGTCGAACCGTACGCCGAACGCCGCCCGCGAGGACGCCACGATCTCGCCGAGCCGCACCAGCCCCGAGCGCCGCATGTCACCGGTCTCGGTCGGCCTCGACTCGTCCAGACCCGGGTTGATCGTCAGCGAGTCGACGCCCAGCTTGCCGAGCAGACTGGGCAGCACCAGACCGGCGCTGCCGTTGGAGGCGTCAACGACGACCTTCAGGCCCGACTCGGCGATACCGGTCGTGTCGACGTTCCTCAGCAACGACCCGGTGTACGAGTCGAACACACTGGCCGGGAAGTGCAGGTCCCCGATCTCTCCGGGGAACGCGCGTCGGTACTCCTGCCGCGCGAACACCCGGTCCAGCTTCCGCTGGCTGCCCTGCGAGAGGTCGGCCCCCTGCCCGTCGAAGAACATGATATCGACCGAGTCCGGAACCCCGGGCGTCGTACGGATCATGATCCCGCCGGCACTGCCCCGCGCGGTCTGCTGGCGGGCCACCGGCAGCGGTACGTTCTCCAGGTCCCGTACGTCGATGGCGCTGGCCTGCAGCGCCGAGATGACCGCCCGCTTCAGCGCACGGGCACCCCGAGAGTGGTCCCGGGCGGTGGTGACGGTCGAGCCCTTCTTGAGCGTCGTGGCGTACGCTCCGGCCAGTCGGACGGCCAGTTCGGGGGTGATCTCCACATTCAGGATGCCGGAGACTCCACGGGCGCCGAACAGGTGCGCCTGCCCCCGGGACTCCCAGATCACCGACGTGTTGACGAAGGCGCCGGCCTCGATCGTCTTGAACGGGTAGACGCGCACGTTGCCCTGGATGATCGATTCCTCGCCGACGAGGCACTCGTCGCCGATCACCGCGCCGTCCTCGATCCGCGCCGCCCGCATGATGTCGGTGTTCTTGCCGACCACGCAGCCCCGCAGGTTGCTGTGCTGCCCGATGTAGACGTTGTCGTGGACCACGGCCTTGTGCAGGAAGGCCCCGCTCTTCACGACGACGTTCGAGCCCACGACGGTGTGCTCGCGGATTTCGGCGCCGGCCTCGACCTTGGCATAGTCCCCGACGTACAGCGGCCCGCGGAGCACGGCGTCCGGGTGCACCTCGGCGCCTTCGGCGATCCACACGCCGGGCGACAGCTCGAACCCGTCGATCTCGACGTCCACCTTGCCCTCGAGCACGTCGGCCTGTGCCTTGACGTAGCTCTCGTGCGTACCGACGTCCTCCCAGTAGCCCTCGGCGACATAGCCGTAGACCGGCTTGCCCTCCTTCATCAGCTGCGGGAAGACGTCGCCGGACCAGTCGACGGGAACATCGGCCTCGACGTAGTCGAAGACTTCGGGCTCCATCACGTAGATGCCCGTGTTCACGGTGTCCGAGAAGACCTGCCCCCAGGTCGGCTTCTCCAGGAACCGCTCGACCTTGCCTTCTTCGTCGACGATAGTGATGCCGAATTCCAAGGGATTCGGCACCCGCGTCAGACAGACGGTGACGAGCGCGCCCTTTTCCTTGTGGAAATTGATGAGCTCGGTGAGGTCGAAGTCCGTGAGGGCATCGCCGGAGATGACAAGGAAGGCGTCGTCCTTCAGCGCCTCCTCGGCGTTCTTCACGCTCCCGGCGGTACCGAGTGGCTTCTCCTCGTTGGCATAGGTGAGCTCCATCCCGAGCTCCTCACCGTCACCGAAGTAGTTCTTGACCAGTGACGCCAGGAACTGGACGGTAACGACGGTCTCATTGAGCCCATGCCTTTTGAGCAGCCTCAGCACATGCTCCATGATCGGGCGGTTCACCACGGGCAGGAGCGGCTTGGGCATGCTCGAGGTCATGGGGCGAAGGCGTGTGCCTTCACCTCCGGCCATCACGACGGCCTTCATGTCGGAAGCGTCCTCCTTGAAGAGACGAGGGTCTAGCCGACTTCACCCGTCCGGAGTGTCCCGCACTTTTTCAAAGCGGGCCATCGAGCCACTACGGCCGCCCAGGCGGGCGGGCTCAATCGGCCATGGCGTCCGCACTGACGAGTCGGCGGACCTGAACCACGTAGAGGATCCCTGCCCACCAATACAGCGTTGTACCCCATCCGGCGAACGCCCATCCGAAAATAGCAGCGAGTGACGAGATCCATCCACTTCCGTCACTGAGCAACAGCAACGGGAAGGCGTACATCAAGTTGAAGGTAGCCGCCTTGCCGAGGAAGTTCACCTGCGGCGGCGGATAGCCGTGCCGCCTGAGGATGCCCACCATCACCAGCAGGACCAGCTCACGCGAGAGCAGTACAGCGGTCAACCACAATGGCAGAATCTCGCGCCAGGTGAGTCCCACCAAGGTGGACAGAATGTACAACCTGTCCGCCGCGGGGTCGAGGAGCCGGCCCAGGCTGCTGATCTGGTTCCAGCGTCGCGCCAGCATGCCGTCCAGATAGTCACTGACGCCGCTGAGAGCGATCACCAGGAACGCCCAGCCGTCGACCTTGGGGCCGCCGAACTCGGGCCAGAGAATCAACCACAGGAAGACGGGCACACCAACGAGCCGCGCCATGCTGAGAATGTTCGGGATGGTGAGGACCCGGTCCGTCTGGACCCGGGTCTCCTGTACCTCCACCCGGGGGCCTCCTGTGGGAAATGAGCCAACGATGCCCCCTGACCCTACCTCAACGCAAAAAAGCTCTGGCTCCTGGGCGGCATGCCCAAGAGCCAGAGCTATAAAAGGAGTTCGGCGGCGTCCTACTCTCCCACAGGGTCCCCCCTGCAGTACCATCGGCGCTGTAAGGCTTAGCTTCCGGGTTCGGAATGTAACCGGGCGTTT
>NZ_JBHVDD010000123.1:0-23193 GCF_042802995.1 Streptomyces sp. NPDC057438 | reverse complement strand
GGCTCGGAGATGTGTATAAGAGACAGGAGTGCTGAAGCACTCCGGCCATGCGCACCCCGGGTGAGACGCCGACCGCTCTCAAGGACAACAGCTCACTCGCCACTCCCCTCGGGGGTGATCCCGGACAGCTGACATCTCTCCCTATACGGACTTCCCGGGGTGCCCGCCCTCAGCGGACGCGGTTCGCCACCTTGGTGGTGCTGTTGAGGAGGTACTCCAGCGGGCCGCGGCGGAAGAAGCGGGACCAGATCGCGGCGAACACGATCGCCCCCAGGATGTACATCAGCACGGGCACCCAGGACGTCGTGGTGCCGGAGCCGGAAGCGGGCCACGCGGACTGTGCGAGGAAGTGGCCGACGTAGGCCGTCAGGGACATGGTGCCCACGGCGATGACCGGCTTCGCCAGACGACGCACTCGCGGCAGGCGGTCCATCGCCACCATCGAAGCCACGATCACAAGGATCGCAGCACCCACGCAGCCGAGGGTGTCGAAGGTGGTACCGGTGTGCGCCACGGCCCCCAGCAGGTCCGAGGCCGACAGCTCGGGCCCGCCAGACCCACTCCCCATGGACCCCGGTCCGGAGCCGCTGCCCATGGACTTCGGCCCGGAGCCGCTGGACGGCCCACCGCCTCCTCCCGAGCTCCACACCGCGTCCGTGCCCGCCAGCAGCATGGACAGGCCGTAGGCGCCCACGATGAGCCCGGCACCGAGCGCGGCCAGGCGCCGCTGAACGGCGACGGCGGACAGATCGAGGCGGGCCAGCGCCATGCCGGCGATCACGAACGTCATCCACGTGATGGTCGGGTAGAGGCCCGTGAGCAGCAGATCGAGTACTCCCACGGTGCTGAGTCGCTCCAGCGGGTCGTAGGCGTTGATGCTCTGCTGGACGGAGTCGCTGAGCCACATCTTCAGGACGAACGCCAGCTGCGGCATGACGATCGCGATCCCCGCAGCTATGAGCGCCAGCGTCCTGGCGCTCAGCCGCACCAGGAGCAGCGCCAGAAGGAAGTAGACGCCGTAGTAGGCGAGGATGATGATGTCCCCGTACTCCATCGCCAGCACGGTGCCCAGGGCCAGCAGGATCACGGCGCGGATCGCGATCCGGGCTTTCGCCTGCCGGCCCGCCAGGCCGGTCTTCGGCTCACGGCGGCCGGCGATCAGCATCAGCGAGAACCCGGCGAGGGTGGCGAACAAGGCCGACGAACGCCCCTCGGCCAGGAAGTACACCCAACTGCCGACGCTGCCGGAGGCTGACGTCATCGGAGCGATGTGCACGATGTACATCCCGAACACCGCCAGTGCACGGGCCAGATCCACCCCGACCATGCGCCCCAGCGAAGGCCCGGAGACCTGACCGGCGGATTCGGACGAGGCTCGCGGCCGTGGAGGCGAGTGCTCCTGCGCAGCCGATGCCTCCTGCGGTGGCTTAATCTGTGTCATACGCAGGATCCTTCGGTGTCTCCACTAGGCAGACCACCCGACAGGCTTCGGCAACGACCCCGCCGACCGGCCGGCACCACCCCGCCGACCGGCGGTACAGCACCGGCCGGCCCGGCGGCGGGCCCGGACGGCCAACCGGCCTACTCCATGCAGGCGTTACCCACCGCAACCGCAAGCCCGACCAACGCACATGCCGACCCTCAAGGCGGAGCACCACATGCGACCGGTGACGCGGACCGGGGGCGGCAGTAGCCTGGGCGGTCGCCCTTCCGTAGAGGCGGGTGTCGTTGACCGTGACGGCCTGCTCGACGCCCCAGGTGGTGGGGGCACCGAAGACGAACTCGCCGCCGTGTGTGGGCGGTCGGCCACCCTTGGGGTCGTAGGCCTGCGGCGGTGTCGGCCGACGCACACCGGTACAGCGGTCGTCTCAGATCTCGACGCTGAGCTCGATACGCTCGTCCGAGTGATGTGGAAGGTGCCGTACCCGTCTTCGACGCGCCTCCGGGTGAAGTCGCCGCGAGGAACGTGATATCTGGGCACGTGATATATGGGCAGGGGCGGCAGGAGTCGAACCTGCGGCATCCGGCTTTGGAGGCCGGCGCTCTGGCCATCTGAGCTACACCCCTTTGACGGATGACAGCTTGGCATGACCAACAGGCCAATCACCAACGGATTTTTGTCGCTTCAGAGACGAATGCTCTCCTCCGCCAGGCAGGCATCACCGCGCATCCCGTGCATTCCGTCCGACGCCAGCGGGGGGAGCGGGCTGCCGGACGCGCGCACTTGCTGGACCGCCTGCCGCCACCCGGCCGGCTGCACCGTGGTCGCCACGGCCGGATCACGCCACCGGCCAGGCACGACGCTCCCCCGCTATCACGCACCGGCTCATCAGCGCGGATGCCTGTGTCCGCCCTCAGGCCGCCGTCGGTTCCGCTGCGAGGAACCCTTCCACGGCCTTCCGTGCGCGGCGGTCGAACTCGGCATACTGCGCCTCACGCTCGGCTCCCGCGACCGCGTCGCCGATCAGGAGATTGCCCTCGGCATCGATACGCTGCGGGCGCTCCTCGGCATCGGGCAGCAGGGTGACGGAGGAGTAGGAGAATCCGCAGTAATAGGCAATACCCTCGCTCAGGTTGGTCTCCAGCACGGCCTGCATCGCCTCTGTGATGGGGTCATCAGAGGTGGCGCCGGCCAGGCCCAGCCACAGCATGCGCTTGCCCGCGAGGCGGGGCTTGCTGCGGCCGTAGGCGAATCCGTAGTTCCACACGCGATCGATCCAGCCCTTGAGGAGGGCGGGCACGCTCTGCCAGTACACAGGGAACACGGCGACGACGACGTCGGCGTCGAGAACGCGCTGCATATGGGCCTGGACTTCGTCCGAGTACGGCTTCTCCCGGTTGCCCCAGTCAGGCTGGTCCGCCATGTTCATGCGCGGGTCGAACCCTTCGGCCTGCAAGTCGAGCAGGTCGACGCGGTATCCGGCGGTCTCCAGTCGCGCGGTGGTACGGCGGGCGGTGTGCGCGGTGAGGGAATCGGCCCGATGGTGTGCGGTGACCACAAGGGCGGTCCTGGCAGTGCTGCTGCGGTGCGACACGGCTTCTCCTGGCTGGTCTCGGTCAGTACGACCAGTCCAGTACACCCGTGATCCATTAGACGATCCATAGAGGAAACGCTCCGCTGCATAGGAGTTCGTCTACGATCGCCTCTGTGGATCCTTTGAGTGCGCTCCTCAGCGGCATCCGGGCCGAGGGTTCGGTCGTCAGCCACGCCGTACTGGAAGCGCCCTGGACCATCCGCTTCGTCGACGGTGCCCCGCTCACGATGGTCAGCGTGCTGCGGGGCGGTGGCATCCTGCTGCTGCCCGACGGCACCGAACAAGCAGTCGGCGTCGGCGACACGGTCATCGTGCGCGGCCCCGACATGTTCCATCTCGTGGACCAGCCGGCCACCTTCGACCGCCCACACATCGAGTACGAAATCGCGTGCTTCGCAGCCGATGCCGAATGCACCGCCCAAGACCTCGGCGGCATCCACTGGGACAACGAACCGGACGGAGCAACCGCACTGATCGTGGGCGCATACCGTGCTTCGGGCCATCGCCATGAACGACTGCTCCGCGCCTTGCCGCCCGTGCTCGTGATCAACGAGGGCACAGAGGTCTGCGCCTGGCTGGAGGCGGCCGCCGCCGACGCCGCCCTGCGTTCGGCCGGCTCCCAGGCCCTGATGGACCGGCTGCTGGACTGGGCCCTGGTGTGCACGCTGCGTACCTGGTTCGACCGGGCGGGCCTGGAAGCCCCCGACTGGTATCGCGGCCTGGCCGACCCGATCCTCGCCCCCGCCCTCGACGCCTTCCACACCCGGCCCTCCAGGAGATGGACCGTAGAGGCCCTCGCCACCGAATCCGGTGTCTCCCGGGCACTGTTCGCCAAACGCTTCACCAAGGTGATGGGCCGCCCGCCACTGACTTACCTCACCGAATGCCGCATGGACGACGCCGAGGCCCTCCTGTCCGACACCGATTCCTCCATCGCTCAGATCGCCAAGTCTGTCGGCTACGCCGACGCCTTCGGCTTCAGCGCCGCCTTCAAACGCCATCGGGGCGTGAGCCCTAGCGCCTTCCGCGCCCGTAACCCTCCCTGAAGGGGCGTTACATCCCTTCCCACCTGTTTCATGATCGCTCGTTGGTGGCGCCGGGTCGTCGCAGGGCCCTTAACCGATCGGCATATTCATGCCGAGATGCGAGGTAGGGGGCGAAGCCCCACCTCGGCGACCTATCCGCCGAGCAGTGGGCGTTGACGACAGCGGCAATCCGTACCTGACCCGGCACCAGCCCAGACCCGAGGACCGCACACTGCGCGAATAGCCGACCCGCCCGTAGAGCCTCACGAACCGAATGCACTGTTGGGAGCAGGTGGAGGAGGACCTGGCCGGCCGGGCCCGGACAGGGTGGTGAGCGCCTGGGGCGAAGGAGGCGGGCCGCTGTGGGGCCGGAACCCGGAGGACACCGGTCGGGGCACCCCGGTGAACGGCCTACCGACCGAGCCCGCACCACCCGGCTTCCCGAAGGTCACGGCGGCGGCCCCCGACTCCGAGCGCTGGGGCGCCGTCAGCGCCGGGGGTACGTAGGGGAGTCGGCGGCCCCGGACCTGACAGGCCGCGCGCTCAGGATCCCTCGGCGATCGTCTCGTCTCGCATCATCTGTTCCAGCTCGTCGTCGGACAGCGGGTGCAGCGTGTCGAGGAGGTGACGAAGCCCCGGCTCGTCGAGGGTCTGGCTGGAGACTTCGACCTCCGCCCCGTGGTGGCGACGGATCAGTCTGATGTCACTGCGCCCGCCGGGGAGATCACTGGCGATCCGCATCTCACCGCGCTCGTCCACAGTGCAGGTCACGTCCTTCTGTACAAGCAGGGCGCAGCGCGCTTTCGGCGTGAGCGGCGAGCGGACCGTCAGGCCCACGTATCCGCTCTCGTCCGGCTGGGCAGGGCCGTAGTCGACCTGGAACTGGCCGGGCCCGACCTCAGCATGGGAGACCCGCATCCCCGGCGGGGTGTCCCCCAGATACAGCAGCTCCGGCCTCTCCCGGTACCGCGCGATCTCGGCGGTGTACCGACGCTGCTGCGCCTGCTCCGGGCCGACGAAGCCCCCGTAGACCACGCCTGCGCCCAGCACGGCCGTAGCCCCGAGCCGCACCCACCTGCTCGGTACGAAGAACGCTGCGGCAACGGTGTACGGCACGCCGGTCAGCGCGATCCGTGTGCCGGCGCTCCCCAGGTCGACGTCACTCCCGTAGGCGGCCAGGCCGGCAAGCACACCGAGCGTGCCGAGGACGAACACCAGGCTCGCCCAGCCGTATCGACGCGACGTGGCGGCACACAGCGGCACGACCGGTCCCGCGGGTAAGCCCGCTGTGGCCAGCAGGACCACCGTCAGCGGCACGCCGAGCACGAAGAACAACGCGGCCGCACCCATGCCGCCGCCCCAGCCCGTCATCAGCAGCCCGAAGCCGAGTGTCGGCACCGCGGCCGTCATCGTCGCCCAGACCAGGAGAAGATGAAATGCCGTCAGTGCCCCTCTGCCGCTCGTCATGCCTGAAGGCTGCCAGCCCGGGTTCCGGCGGGCATGAGTATGCGTACTCAGTACGTCCGCCTCGTTCGGGGCGGCAGGCCCTGGGGGCCGTCCTGCACCTCCTGGAGTGACAAGGCTGCCTGGAAGGGCGAATCGTTGCCCTGCCGTGACCACGGCGTGCAACTCTGGAAGCGTCCGGAGGCCACCGAGCGCCACCACAACCGCCCGTGCCGCAGCCGTGTCCTGCACGTGGAACTCGCCCACGGGGCACACCGCTTCGAGCTGAAGTGCCCGGCAGCACGGCACGACGCGGAGGAAGGACGTCACGGTGCCCGACACCCTGGCGCTCGTACACGACTTCGTCGACCGGGCGGTCGCCGCGCAACCGGGCACCGTGCGGAGGCCGGGTTGTGTCCTCTGCGTTGTAGCAGGTTGTGGAGGGGGAATTGCATGGGTGATGCGGCCATCGGTCTGGCAGCCGCTGTGCAAGCCGTCCGGGCGGAGGTGACAGAGGTGGCTGCCTGGGCTGTGGAAGCGTTGTCCTCCGCGAGCTCGGCGACGGCTGGGAGAAGTTCACCGTTGTGCTTCGGCACGTAGTGAAGGAGGCGTGATAGTAAGCGCCTGGGTGGTCGAAGCCGAGGCGCGGGGTGTCCGCGAAGGCACGCGAACCCACATGACGGCTTCACATTGGCGGCGATCAGGAGGGCGGTACGGGCCTGTTCGGTCAAGGCGCGGATCGGTGCTGCTCGATGGAAGCGATCTGCCCCTTTACGACATGCACCGGACGAGTTCCGGCCAGTGGTATGCCGACGGGGACGGCAGCACGGTTTACTTCAGCTGCAGCAGCACCAAAGGTTGCCCCTGACCTCCGACCGCCGGCCCCGGGCGCCACCGGATGGTGGCCGCCGGGGCCCGTCGCACCGTCCGGAACCATGGCCGCCACCCACCCTGGAGAAGACATCGTGCGCACCCGCACTCACCGCTCGGTTCTCACCTTCGGCACCGCCGTACTGGCCGCCGGAGGGCTGTTGACCGGCGCTCCCCCGGCGAGCGCCGCGGCGGCCGAGACCTACTGCAACCACATCGACGACTCCGCTCGCCCCACGGTCAGCCCCGGGGCCACGGGGGACGCGGTCCGCCAGGTGCAGTGCCTCATCAACTACTACAGCAAGTTCTCCCACTGGCTTGAGGAGGACGGAGGTTACGGCCCGAAGACGCTGGAGGGCGTGCACTGGGTGCAGACCTGCAACGCCACCACGGGCGGTGCGGACGGCGTCGTCGGCCCCAGCACATGGTCCGCCCTCTACACGCCCAAGCCCACCTGCGCCCTCTCGTGACAGCCACATCCAGCGGATCCACTCGACAGGAAGATCACACCATGCCTCCTTCGGACTTCCACGGCGCCCGGAGCATGGGACGGACGGCCCCGCCGGTATCCCGACGCATGCTCCTCGGAGCCCTCGGAGCCGCCGCCGCGCTCAGCGCGGTGCCCCGTCCGCCCGCCGCGGCGGCTGCCACGTCCGCCGCCTACCCGCTGCTCACCCGTGCGCAGTGGGGCGCGGACGAGAGACTGCGTTTCGCCGCCGACGGCACCGAAATCTGGCCGCCGCAGTACTACCCCGTCCAGACGATCAGTGTTCACCACACCGGTGACAACATCTACAACCCCGATCCGGCCGCGTGGATCCGCTCGCTCTACCGCACCGATGTGCAGGTCGACGGCTACGGCGACATCGGCTACAACTACCTGATCGACGAGAACGGCCGGGTGTACGAGGGGCGTTGGTCCGGAACTGACGGTACGGTCGCGCATGATGCCACGGGACGACTCGTCACCGGCGCACACATCCGGGGGTACAACACCGGAAACATCGGCATAGTTCTGCTGGGCACGCTGATCGACACGCCCGCGTCGCCCGCCGCGCGCAGCGCACTGGTCCAGCTCCTGGCCGACCTCGCCGCGCGGCACTCGATCGCCCCCTTGGGCAAGGTGGTCTACCGCAATCCCGTCAGCGGGGTCAGCCGGCCCGCGCCGGCCATCGGCGGGCACCGCCATTGGGCGGACACCACCTGCCCAGGCACGCTGTTCACCGCGATGCCGGCCATCCGCGAGGAAGTCGCCGACTTGATCGCCGGTTGACGCACCGTCGGGCAACTGCGTCAACTCGACCATTCAGCCTGTCGAGTTGAGGCCGCCGTGTTTGGTCGGCCCGGGTGACTTCTTGACCGGGTTCGGGGTGGCGTGACCGAGGCTACTCCCGGCGGCGGCCCTTCCCAGTGGCCAGAGCCTCCGCCTCGGCGACGGCCACGGCGATGCCGAGCGCTTTCGGCAATGTAACTAGCCGCCGTCATGAACGGCGGGCGAGCCCACGACGGGGGCGATGGCGAACACGGCCGACCCGGGCCACGCGGCGACCGACTTCAACCGGCACAGCGGCTGGTACTCGTCATCCTCTCGTCGAAGAAAGCACTGGATCTCCCGTCGCCACAAGTCGAGTGTGGACGCATGACAACGACCTTCATCACTGTGACGGCACCACGAACGGGGGCTCTCCGATGAGCGATGGCGTGATCTCCAGCGGCTGGAATGTCCTGGACTCCTCGCACGAAGCACTGCGCACTGCGATCCGCGCCGTCCCCGCAGACGGCTGGCACCTGCCGACGCCCTGCGCGGGCTGGACCGTAGCCCAGGTCTTCCAGCACGCCGTCGGAGACCAGATCGGCTACGCCGCCGCGCTGACCGGCGAACCCGGCCCCGACTTCAACCCGTTCGCCCCATCGGGCGACATGGAGGGGGTGGACCCGGCCGCGTTCCTCGAGGACTCCCTGGCACGCGCGGCGAAGGCGTGGGCCGGGGTCGACCCGGATGCCGCCGAGGTATCCGTGCCGGTGCCGCCGCACACGTTGTCCCCCTGGTCCGGCTCGGCGGCGTGCGGGCTGGACGCAGCGGTCCACGCCTGGGACATCACCGCCGCGACGGGCCGGCCCTCGCCGGTCACGCCCGAGCTGGCCCGCCCCCTCCTCAAGATCGCCAGGGAGATCGTCGAGCCACTGCGCCCCTACGGCGCGTACACCGCGGCCCTGGCCCCCGACGAGGACGACGACGACGTGGCGATCCTCTTGCGTTACCTCGGCCGCGACCCCCGCTGGAGCGCCTCTTGAACTCCCGCTCCCTACAGGGCGACAAGGCGACCACGGCGGCACGGCACTCCGGCTGACAAGAATGAGAGCCGTCACGAGGAATGCAGCAAGCGCCCGTCGCCGTACGGCCGGTACGCGATGAGACCGAACAGGGGTGTGCGACCTACGCCGAGCCAGGCCCCCAGCGCCCGCAGGAGCGTGTGGTCGCCGAGGTCCGCGGTGACTGCCCGTGACGCAGCTCAGCTCGGCAGAGCGTCCTCAAGTTCCACCAGCTCCCGCGTGTTCAGCGTGAGCTCCACGGCCCTGGCGGAGTCGGTGATGGAGTCCGGGCGGCTGGCTCCCGGTATCGGGATCACTGCCGGGGAGCGCGCGAGCAGCCAGGCCAGGACGATCTGCTGGGGGCTGACACCGCGTTCGACGGCGATGCGGTGGAAGGCCGTCCCGATGGATGTGGGACCGGAGGGGCCGTCGAGGGAACTGCGGGAGATGCCGCCGAGCGGGCTCCAGGGGAGGAAGGCCAAGCCCAGCTGCTCACTCAGCTCCAGTTCGGGCTCGCTGTCGCGGACGGCGGGCGAGTACCGGTTCTGTACGGAGACGAGCCGGTCGCCGAGGATCTGATGTGCCTGGCGGATCTGGGTGGTGGTGACGTTGGAGATGCCGGCGGCGCGGATGGTGCCGGCGTCGTGAAGCTCGCGCAGCGCGCCGACGGATTCCGCCCAGGGCACGGTCGGGTCCGGCTTGTGCAGCTGGTAGAGGCCGATCGCGTCGACGCCCAGACGCTTGGCGGAGGCTTCAGCGGCTCGTTTGAGGTGGGCGGGGGCCGCGGTGACGGTCCAGCGGCCGTCGCCGGGGCGGCCACGACCGCCCTTGGTAGTCACCAGGACATGGGAGGTGTCGTCGCCGTAGCGGGCCAGGGCACGCGCGATCAGCAGCTCGTTGTGGCCCGTCTCGTCGGCGTGCCAGTGATAGCTGTCGGCGGTGTCGATCAGGGTGACACCGGCGTCGAGGGCGGCGTGGACGGTGGCGATGGCCCGGGTCTCGTCCGGGCGCTGCTCGATGGACAGCGGCATGGCGCCCAGGCCGATGGCGCCAACGGTGGTGCGGGCGATGGTGCGGTGCTGCATGGTGGCACTGTTCCTTATGCGTGGGGAGCGGCAGGGGCGGCGAGAGTTTCGGCGACGGCGCCGGGCAGCCAGTCGGTGGTACGGGAGAAGGAGAACCCCAGCAGCTTCGCGCGGGCGTTGCTCATGGCGTAGTGGCGGTCGAAGGAGAACGGCGAGGCCTCCTCGTCTTCAGGGACGGTTCGGTAGACGGCCTCCCGGCCGGCCTGCCGGGCGACGATCTCGGCGAAGTCGTACACATCGAGCGGGCCGTCGGAGCAGGCGTTGACCGGGCCGGTGAAGTCGGCTGCGGTCGCCCACACCAGCAGGTCCGCCAGCTCCTGGTAGTGGATGAAGACCGTGGGCAGCGCCTTCGCGTGCACGGTGATCCCTTCGCCCCGGGTGATGCGTTCGGCGTAGTGCGCCAGTCGGCCGGTGAACTCCCGCGCGCCACCGCCGAGCACATGGGCGCTGCGCACGCTGGCGAAGGCGAAGCTGCCGACCTGGGCCAAGACGGCCTCGGCCTGCCGCTTTCCCTCGGCGTAGTGTGCCTCCAGGTAGGCATCGTCGTGCCAGGGCAGGTCCATGGCCACGTGCCAGGTGGTCGGGTCCACGCTCTCCTCCGACACGGGTGTCCCCAAGGGCACGGTCGGCAAGGCGGCGGTCGCGGGGTCGTAGACCTCGATCGTGGAGGTCATGACGTAGCGCCGGGTACGGCCGGAAAAGACGCGGGCGGCGATGGCGGCCTGTACCGGGGTGTAGCAGACCTGGTCCACCACGACGTCGAAGGTGCGGGCGTCGAGCGCGGCCATCAGGGCGGCCTCGTCGTCGCGGTCGACGACGAGGTGCTCGACCCCGGCGGGCGCCGGGGTGGAGCCGCGATTGATCACAGTGACTTGGTGGCCCGCGGTCTGCAGGCGTCCTACCAGGAGCTTTCCGAAGTAGCGGCTTCCGCCGATGACGCAGATCCTTTGCATGCCCCCAGCCTGGCGGCCTATCGTCCACAGCAGAAGTACTGATTTACGGCATAGATGTTAAGGAAAACTGTTGATCGATGTGCAGCGGCTCCGCATCCTGCGGGCGGTGGCTGAGCACGGCAGCTTCAACCAGGCGGCCGCAGCTCTCCGCCTCACCCCCTCGGCGGTCTCGCAGCAGGTGGCTGCCCTGGAACGTGGGCTCGGTGCCCAGGTCGTCGCGCGCAGCACCCGAGGCGTCACGCTCACCCAGGCGGGCCACATCATGGTCGGCGCCGCCGAATCGGTCGCCGCGGAGCTCGCACACGCACAGCAGCAGGTCGCCGCGCTCGCCACTGGCCGCACCCAGCTCAGCGTCGCCACCTTCACCAGCGGCGGCAGGCTCCTGTTGCCCGCCGCTCTCACCCAGCTCATGGCAGCCCATCCCCGCACGGTGCTCCATGTCAGAGAGGGCGAACCCGAGGACACCCTTCCGCTCGTCCGTCAGGGCGCCGTGGACCTCGCCCTCGCCTACCACTTCGACGGCCCGCTCCCCGTCGGACCGAGCCCCGGCTCCAGCCTGGAGTGGACGCCACTCCTGGAAGACCCCCTGCACGTCGTGCTGCCGCCGGGGCACCGACTCGCCGACCACGACGCGCTCGACCTCGCCGATCTGGCGGCCGAGCCCTGGGTGCTCGGCTGCATGAAGACCGAGGCATACCTGCGCCGTTTCGCCGAGCGCGCAGGCTTCGATCCCGAAATCCGCGGGACGACCACCGACTACTTCTTCGCCCGTTCCCTCGTCGCCGCAGGCATGGGAATCTCCCTGATCCCCTCCATCGCACTCGCCCCCGGGATCCCGGGTCTGAGCACCGTCCCGATCAAGTCGCCGGGCCCGATCCGCTACATCGGCGTCGCCACGATCGGCGGCCGTAACCGGCCCCACGTCACGACACTCATTCACGCCCTTCGCCGGCAGGCGATGCAGCACGACAGGCATTGATCAGTCCTCGAAGAGGACCTTCCCCGCGAGCACGAGGGTGCAGGTGTTCATGGGCGACCACTGATCAAGCGGCGCCCCGTCACCTCTGGGGTCACGGAACCCCTGGTGCTGCCGAGTCCGGCGGTGTGCGCTCGTAGGAAGTGCTGGTGGTCGCAGATGTGTCCGGGCCTCGCCGGCGCCCAGCATTCCGCCGCTGTGTCAACGGCACCCGGCGCCCGCTCCTCGGAGGACCAGGCCGTGGTCGACGCGTTCCGCGCGACGCTCGCCGCGCCCATGCGACGGATCATCGGGTGATCTCCTGTTCGGGGTCGGTAGTGCGGATACCGGCCGGCGTCTCGCGTACGCGCGGCAGATGGACGTGCAGGTGCTCGACTTCGACCTCACGGCGCGGTCGCGGACCTCGCGGGCAAGGAGCCCGGTGAGGCCGCATGAGTACCCGAACGCCGCGCGGGTGCGTCGCGGAGACTGCCGTCGCGCACGTCGGTCTGGAGAGGGTGAGGCTCGCCGCGGGCATGGAGGCGCTGGCGGCGGTCACTCGAGTCGATAGATATATTTCGTAGCACGATATATGCTCGACGCATGACCAGACGGAACCCGTCCCTGACGGAACCGCAGTACTTCATCCTCGCCGCGCTCATGGACGGACCGTTGCACGGTTACGGCATCATCAAGGCCACCGAGCAGGCCACCGACGGGCGGCTGCGGATCGCTGTCGGCACTCTCTACGGCGCGCTGGAGCGGTTGGAGCGGGCCGGGCTGGTCGCCCCCGGCGACGAGGAGATCGTGGACGGACGGGCGCGGCGCTACTACCGACTCACCGAGGACGGCACCCAGGCTCTCGGCCGGGAGGCGCTCAGGATGCAGCAGGCGGCGGCCGTAGTCATCGGACGCTCAGGGAACGCGGGGGCGGCCCCCGCATGAACCGTCTGCTGCTCGCGGCCTATCCCGAGTCCTACCGTTCCCGGCAGGGAGAGGAGTTGCTGACCTGCTTGGCCGAGACATATCCCGGCCGCTCCTGGCCCCCGTCGCGGGAGGTCGTCGCCCTGGTGCGTGCCGGGGTGCAGGCCCGCGCCCGTGCCGTCGTCGACGACACGGCCCGGCCGTGGTGGCTGGACGGCATCCATCTGACCGCCCTCGTCCTCGCCGCTCTGGCGCTGGTCCCGTACTTGCAGGATGTATGGCACTGGGCACTGCACATCGACCCCGGACCGCATGCCATCGCATTCCACTTCTCCGGCTGGTACCCGTGGGCGGACGGGCCTGGGCCGACACGCCTCCTGCCCTATGGGCTGCTCCCGCTGGCCTGCCTGATCGCCCTGCTGCGCGGCAAGCCCTGGATCGCCCTGCCGGCCGCGGCAGCCATGATCTGGGCGGGCGCCACGTCCCCCGGCCGCATCCTCTTCGGCGACGAGGGAAAGAGGGGCCTGAGCTACTACGGGCTGGGCGCCCCGATAACGGCCCGTGACCTGGTCCTCTCGGGGATGCTGTGTGCCGCGTGCGCCGTGCTGGCGCTCTGCCGTCCCAGCCGGCTACGGCGCCGCTCCTACCTCTGGCTGGCCCCCGTCGTACTCGCCATGTTCGTGGCCGGCGGCCTGCACGTCATCTCCGTCAGCCCGGCCTTCCAACGCGGCCTGTTCGCCCTTGAAGTCGCCGCGCTGATCGCCGCATGGGGGGCGACGGCCGCCACCGGCGACCACCGGTGGCTGATCCCCGTCGCCGCGGTCGCGATCGTCCGCACGCAGGCGATCGTCGTCCAGCCGGACGCGTTCATGCAGTCCTTTCCGGACCTGGTCGTCCTCATCCTGCTTGTCGCACCCCTCCCCGCCCTGGCGTTCACCGCCCAGCGCCGACAGGCGCAGGCACTCGCCGAATAGAGCGGACCCCCGGCGGGCCGACCGAGCCCGGCGGCCCCGTCGTGCCGCAAGACGTGCGTGACCGAACTCCCCCAACGGAAGAAACAGAGCAATGACTCAGCACGACTCTCCGACCCTGCCCGCGCACCGTCCGGGGGCCTCAGGGCAGGCCCCCGAGGCTCCCGACAACCCCAGACCGTCGCGTTCGACACGGCCGTGGATGCCGGCTCTGCTGTACACCTTGGGGTTCCTGACGGTCTACCTGCTCGCCATCTGCACCCCGTGGGGGCAACGAGCCGAGAACGCCCTGTTCGGTCTCAGTAGAGGGAACCCCGAGGATGTATGGATCTACCCCCTGTCAGGAGCGGCCTACAATTCGACGCCCCTGCCGCCGCTGGAATTAAGCGCCAAACCGACCCTGATGGTGGGCCTGGCCGTCATCGTGGTCCTCACCCTGGTGCGGCGGTGCTGGTGGCAGGGGTGCGCGGCACTTGGGGTCGTCGTTCTCACGACCGGAGGCAAGGAGGTGCTCAGATCGGCCCTCCCCCGCCCCGATCTGGTGGGCGCGCCCGAGAATCTCCTTGATCAGGGTTTCCCCAGTGGGCACACGGCCATCCCCGCCGCGCTGACCCTCGCCGCCGTCCTCGTGCTTTCCCCCCGCATCCGCCCTTATGCCGCCACGGCCGGTGTGCTGTGGCTCGCCTGCATCGCCGCCTACAGCGCGACCAACGGCGGCCACCGGCCCAGCGAAGTGTTGGGGGCCGCGCTATGGGCCTGTGCCTGCTACGGCCTCGCAACCTGGCTGCTGCCGCCGGCCGCCGCGCCGGGCGCCATGCGGAGCCCTCGTGCGCTGCCCGTCATCACCCTGACGCTGGCATTGGGCATCGCCCTCGTCTCCGGCGCCCGCAACGACACCCTCACGAGGTCACTGGTCTCCGCGGCGACGGGCTTCGTGTGTGCCGGCCTGGTGTGGTACGCCGGAGCCGTGCGGCCCGCACGCACCGGACGCCGCACAGGCCCCGCCCTGCGGTGACCATGGACCGGCTCCGGGCGGGAACCGGCGCATCCTGGTAAAGCGGCGATCCGACGCCCCCGCCAAGTCGTAGAAGCCGTCGACGCCCGAGCGGGGATGCCCTCCCGCCCGGCGGGTCCTCCCGTGGTCCGGTCAACAGGTCTGTGCCTCCCGCCTGCACGTCCGATGGCGACGCGGCGGGAGCCGGCGGGCAAGTCGGCCAGGTTGGCTGGGTTGGCGAGCGGCTGGCGGGCGCCGGTGGTGTTGAGGACGGCGTCCTGAACACGGAGGCTGAGGCCGTCGAGGCAGACGATGTCGCGGGCGGCTGCCGGGTCGCGGAGCCGGTCGCGGACGTCCTCGATCCGGTCTACGGCGCCGCTGGGGGCGGACGTCGACGAACACGTAATTCGGCTCTGTCGGGGATCTTGTGATGCTCCTTCAACGGCAAGGATCACGAGTTACTTCGCAGTCCGTTCTGTCGGCACTGACTCAAGGCGGAGAAGTTCTTCGGGGGAACAGCCGGAATCAGGATCTTCTACCAGGCAGAGGTTGAGTCCCCGCTCGTCCCGCCGGACCAGAGCCGTCAAAAGGCATGAGTCCTTCGGAGAGTCGATGCGCAGGGAGACCGTGTCGCCGCTGGTGAGCGCGTCATCTGCGAAGGAGGAACCCGCCTCGTCCGGCGCGCTGAAGAAGCTCCAGTGTCCGGTTGCAGCGTCCGGGCACGATGTGCCCCCCAACATCGCACTGTTCAGGCTTTCCCCCGTCATACGGTGGTCCGCCCGCAAGCGAAGAAGAGCGCCACCCGGGCTGCTCCACTCGCCAGCAAGCGTCGGCTGATCAATGCGAGCCGCGCCTCCACCTGCATCAGCGCAGGCAACGCAGGCCCACGCCAACGCTGCGACCAGAGCCGACCACCGTCTCGCTGAAGTGCTCATCCACATCCCACCCCAGACCTGACTGAACGCGTTCAGAATAGACGGGAGGCTCGGACGATCTCACAGCGCACGGTCCCTGTGGCAGGGGCATGGGCCCAGACGTACGCGCTGGCGTAGGACGGACAGCGCGTCGAGGCGTCGAGGCCGGCCTGGGCTGCGGCCGGGACACAGACTGCTGCTTCCGTCCTGGTCGGCGGGGAGGCCTGAAGGCGCGGAGGTGGGGGCGGAGGCACTGGCCGCTCTCGGTGAATCCGCGCTCGCGCAGTTCCCGGTGGAGCTGAGGAATGTGTGACAGCCCTCCAGCCGGCGGGCGTGGAGGGAGGGCTTGTGCTCGTCCAGCACGGACAGTCGTTCGATGGCCTTGGCCAGGAGTTCGTCGAGGCTGGCGACGCGGACGAAACGGCGGACTGTGGGGTAGTCCGGCCTGTACTTCTCGGGCGCATGGCCGCTGCCCCGGCCGCCCCGGGCAGCGGTGATTTCGACGAGGGCGGGTGAACGTTGGGTTAGCTCGGCTGTCTCGGCGCTGCGACATCCTTCCCTGCTCATCTCCTCCTCCACAGCGGTAATCCAGTTTCTGACCGAGCCGTCAGCCGCCATCCCCTCCGGCAACCCGGTGGAGTTGGTGGGCCGGGCTGTCACCATCTGCTCAACCGTCTGCTCCTCTAGCTGAGGGCTGGCAACGTTCGTCGACGGCTCCGGGCAGCGCCGAGAACCCCAGAGAATGGGATGGCGGACGTACCCATGCCAGGGCGAGGATCTCTCAAGTACTCGCCGATGAAGGGGCAGCTGTGGACGACATTGTTCCGAGAGAGCTCATCTCTCTTGCTGATGACGAGGGGAACAGCGTCACCGTCAACGTTCTGGGGCGTGATCCCAGGTGGCCCCACGGGCTGGAAGCCGAGATCGTGGTCAGGACGCCGTTCGTGTCCGGCCGTGTCGACCTGGCGCTGTACGCATCGAGACTGGAGAGCTGGGCGGACGCTCTGAACAGGCTCGATGCCGGCGAGAATGTTGCCTGGATGGAGATGAGCAGTGGGCCATCGATCTTCATCGAACTCACCGGCGAGCGGGACTGCCCGGAGGTCGTCGTGGAGGACGAGTCGGGATCCATGGTCACGGTCCGGGTGCCGCTCGTGCCGCCGGACGACTGGATCGCTGACCACCAACAGCGTCTCCAGCAGGTGATGCAGCACTGGGTTCCGCTGCTGTCAGCGTAGGGAGACAGACCTCCGCCAGCACCTGCGGTCCCCGAGTACGACGTCCGGGCGGCGGCGCGAGTGGCCCCGTTCGCCACGCACGGCCGGCACCGCTTGAAGCAGTTGGATCAGCTGGGTGACGTCGTTTCGGTTGCCGCCGCGAGTAAAAGGCCGGTGGCGTCGGTGATGAGGTGCTGCTTGCTGCCGTTTCTGCACCCGTAGCCGGGTCGGCGCAGTCGACGCGAGCCGCGTCGCGGGGACACCGACCGCAGGAGGCGGGATCGTCGCCGTCCCGTACGCGGCCGATGCCGCAGGGCCGGCCCATCCGCTCCGCTGGGCAGGCTCCAGCAGTTGCAGAACAGGGACATCTCGGTGCAACCGTCCCCCACCCGTCCGCGTCTCCGCTCCTGCCCAGCGGGAATGCCGGGCCATAGTGCGACGGGGAGTGACAAGTGAACCGATCCAGGGGATGGGCGAGACGGGTGTCCCAGCTGACCGCCGCGGGGCTGGTCGCGGGGCTGGTCGTGGCCTGCGGGCCGAAGGACTCCGCTGCGGGCGGACCGGCCGTGAGCGGGAAGCCTGACAAGACGTCGAAGCCGGCGACCGCCACACCGACCAAGACGCCCGACAGTCCTGCGAAGACCCCCGGTACCCCCACCACGCCTCCGTCCCCGAAGGCGAGCGGTACGGCGGCCGGCGGCACCAAGGCCCTGACCTGCGAGCAGCTGCGGAACGCGTCTCTGGACGGCGGAGGACTGGAGGGCTACGGCATCTCAGGAGCCGCCCTCAGCGCAGGACGCTGGGAGGGCGCGGACGGTGTCGTGATCGAGCTGCAACCGCAGTGCGCGATCGGCGACATCACCGGGGACAGCGCGCCAGACGCCGTAGGAGCCCTGAAGATCTCGACCGGCGGCACCGGAAAGTTCTACACGCTGGTGACGTGGCGCAACGACGGCGGAACCCCCGTCCCCGCGGCCGCCGCCGAACTCGGCGACCGTACACCCGTGGTCTCCATCGACTTCCCCTCCAGCGGGGCACCACGACAGGCGACCGTCGTCTACCGGACTCGCGGCGACGACGATCCGGCGGCCGTCGTCACCCTCACCCGTACCGCCGTGTACGAGGTCAGCGAGCCCACCATGGTGGAACTCCACCACAGCGACGCCCCCTACACCCCGTAACCGGCCACACCCACGACCGGCGGGCACCGCCCGGCCCGGGTACGACGAGAGCAACCCACTAGGGACCCGACCGGGCACTCTGCGAGCGGATCACGGGCAGTTCAGGCACGTGGGGCACGACGTCGGGCGGGAGACGTCGAAGGGCTGGAGGTCGCGGCGGCCGCCGTACCGCCTGGCGGGGCGCCGCCACCGGCCGGAATCCTGGCGGGCGGCGTCGCCGCCCCCACCACCGGCGCGGGAATCGCCGGCGTGACGTTCAGGTTCTTCAGGCTGCCCCGCCCGGCGGCGAACGACCACCCTCTCCACGATGACCACGGCGCCCCGGAACCAGAAGTCGTTCGCGGGGCGGGGCTCACCAGCACGATCCGTCTGAGCACACGCAACAGGTGCCATCCGCGCTGCGCACCGACCGCGGAGTGGCGCCCGGCGGGTGTAGAGGATGGCCACAGGCTGCGCGCTGGTGGCCGCGCGACTCGGTCACGCGGCCGGCACACGTCCGTCAGGCGTGTCCGCTGTACGCCAGGCTGCACGACTCGTAGGAGCCCTTGACGGCGCAGAGTTGGATGAAGACCTTGGTGCCCTCAGTCAAGTCGCCCGACTGCCAGGGGCTGTGGTAGACGGCCGAATGCCCCCGTGTGGTGGCACGACGATACTCCGGGGAGATCATCGTGGCTTCCATGCCGTATCCGTCGGACAGCCGGTCCAGGACGCGGAACGCGTCCCCGGGCTCGTGCTCGGGGTCGTCCGGAATGGGGTCGCCTCGCCACTCCATGAGGCCCGCGTAGGTACCGTTGTAGTACGCGGCGATGGTAAAGCTTCCCTCGGAGGACACTCCACTCTTCTCGAAGGTGAAGGACTCCGCTTGCGCGTGACCCGCTCCCAGCGTGAGCGAGCTGCCGACCGTGAAAGCACAGGCCGCCAGAAGTGTGGCGAAACGCTTATTCATCCGCCTTGAATCCCCCTGATACGTACGGGCGTTGGTCACCGTGATCATCGACTACCGCCAAGGCGTCGTCAACCGGGTATGGACGCCGACCTGTGCCTCACTGCTGTCGCGGGAGCCTTGGCCCATTCCCGGGTGGGATGTGGTGGAGGTGGCGGATGCCAGCGATGCGGGCGGTTCCGGGAACGTGGCTGCACCCGCCGACGCGACCGAAGTAAAGGAGTTGTCGCCGGACTAGGAGGCGTTGACGACCGCCGCGGTCGATGTAGGGGGGACGGCCAGCCCGAACAGCGGGCCGAACGCCTGCCCGTCCTCGTCGGTCACGACGTAGTCCGGTTCGGTCTTCGAGACGGCTGCTTGCAACCGGATGACGAGGTCGGGGACAGGCACGATACGTAGCGACAGGGCCGCGGCCACCTGGGCAGCCTCGTGGTCGATGTCCGGGTTGTACTTGTCACGAGTCCGTTCGCGGTGTTGGGCGGCGATCTGCATGACCGCCACATCGCCACCGCCCGAGAACGAGAGGCAGTCGTGCCATTCCAGCCCGATGATGATCTCCAACGCGTCCGCCAGGTCATCGGCGAGGAGCCCGCCTTCCCCTTCTGAACCCGCGAACACCACCGGCCGGCGACCGTTTTGCTCGGCACACAGGAAGTACGCCCCACCGGCGGACTCCCCGGCGATCACCTCCAGCGACGCACCCGAGGCAAGCCTCAAGCCTTCGCCATAGTGCTTCCGATGGATGTCGAAGCCGAACGACGACCTCAGCAGTAGATCGATCTCTGGGGTGTTCTGGATCAGGTCGAGCAGGCGATCACTTGAGCTCATGGCACGGACGATAGCGAGTGACGCTGACACGTCAGGGGCAGGGCGAACAAAGAACGACGCGAGCGTCGAACACTTCCGGAGCCCGCAAGAAGGCCTGCTGGCCCAGAGTCCAGGCAGTGGCCGGTCGATCAGGGGCGGGCGGCGTTGAAGAGGGGCCCGAACGGCTCGCCCTCGTGGCCGACGACGGGGCAAGCCGCTGCTTCCGGTCCCCCGCAACGCGCCGGCCGAGCGCGCGGCCGCACGGTCGCTTCGCCGGACGAAGCCGGGCAGATCCTCTCGCCCGGTGCATCGACAGCGCGCGGATTTCCCCGCTGAGACCAGGCTGCTGCCGTTCCACCCTCCGCGCTCTCGCAGTTCGCCCGAGCCGGGCGGCCGCGCACCCGGCAGCGCGCCTGCTCCGGGTACCTCCAGGCACTCGCAGGCCCCAACACCGCACCGGTGGTTCGCCGTCGAGCACGTCCGGCGGCACCAAGCCGGGCAAGTCGCTCACGAGCGGCGGAACGACAGCGCCCTCCAACCCCGCTCCCCCGGCCGCATCACAGGAGGTACCCGACCGACTCAGCGGTGTGAGCGTCAGCGCCTCGGCCGGAAGAAGACGGGCCGGCACTGGCGGCGCGGCAGGTCGAAGCTGAAGCTCAGCGTCGGCTGCCGCACCGGAGGCATCAAGGTCTCCCAGGCCACGTTCGACAACTCCGGCCTTCACGACCGGGTTTGAGGCGTCCGTCCGCCTCAAGGAGGACGTGCATGCCGCCGTCTCCGCTCGGCGACCTCGATCCCTACGAGCGCCTCCTTCACCCCGCGCTGTCCCCCGTCGCCGACTCGCCCCGGCTCGGCCACGCCGTACGAGGCCCCTACCGGAGGCGGTCCGCAGGCCGTCGCGCCTGTGCCACGGTCAGCAGGAGAGACGGCGCAGGCGGGGCCAGCTCTCCTCGCCGATCACACCGTCCTCGTCCAGATTGCCGTTGCAGGCGTCGTTGTAGATCTGCTGGAACCTCTTCGCCGCTGCCTTGGAGTTGCGGCCGAAGATGCCGTCGACCGTCCCCGGGTTGTAGCCGTGGTACTTCAGGATGCACTGCGCTTCCTTGCCGGCGGCGGTCACCTGCGAGGTGGAGGGGATGACGGTGTTGCCGTTGTAGTAACCCGCGGAGAGCCGGCCGGTGGAGCTCATGTTGACGTCACACGGGAAGACCGTGGCCGCGGCGGTGCCGGCTGCGACGGCGACGCCCCCGGTGGCCGTGCCGCCCATCAGGGTGAGGGAAGCGAGCATGATCGCGGTGCGTTTGCGGGCTGCGCTGAGTGCCATGGGGAACCCCCGGAGAAGGTGTGGTCTGGATATCGGTCGTGTTCGACCGGACGGCCCGGGTGAACCCTGCCGTCCGGTCGAACGAGAGCCATGGTGGAGGGTCGGGCTCCTCATCGGCCACAGAACCCGCCCGGTTGGGACAGCGCGGGACGCATCCCGCTCTGACCTGCTGGGACGTCATGCGGGACGACGCTGTGGCGGGACGTGGGGATGGCGTGAAGGTGTGAGGGACGAGAGAGGTGGGGAACGTGTGCCCGCACGTTCGTATCTCCGTACGCTTAGCCACGCTGAGGCCGCACACGAAGGAATGCGCGAAGGAGGTGGGCATGCGGCGTTGGAAGGCGCTGCCCGAGTCGTTGGATCCGCGGATCCGGCAACTTGTGGTGCAGCTCCGACAGTTGAAGGACCACAGCGGTCTGAGTCTGGCCGCACTGGCGAGCAGGACCTCGTACAGCAAGTCGTCGTGGGAGCGTTTCCTCAACGGGAAGGCGGTGCCGCCCCGCACCGCCGTCGAGGCCATGGCGGACGTGTGCGGCGGTGATCGGATCAACCTGACGGCGCTGTGGGAGGTGGCCACATCCGCTGTCGTACCGGACCCCGCGCCGCCGGGTCCGCAGGAACAGCCGGGGCCTCAGGCGGCGCGAGAGGAGGAGCGGTCACCGGATCCGGAGCGGCCGCACGAGAGGGCATCCCCGAGCGAGCGGAAGGGCTCCCGCCGCCCCCTGCCCAGGGGGCCGCTGGCCATGGCCTCGGCGACCGCCGTCGTGATGGCGTTCGCGGCGGCGGCTCTGGTGGCCGCACGGCCCTGGGAGTCGGCGCCGGAGCCGGGAGAGCAGGGCAGGAGCACGAGCGTCCCGACCTCCACGTACTCCGCCCGGACGTTCCCCTGCTACTTCACGGTGCGCGACGGCCTTCTGTACGCCGGGCACAGCACGACCCTGGCCGACGAGTACGGCGTCGGAACCACCGTCGAGGCGGTCGCGGAGGTGCAGTGCCTGGTCAAGAAGCACGGCTTCGACCCGAAGGGGATCGACGCCTCGTTCGGGCCCAACACCAAGGCCGCGGTCCAAAGATTCCAGCGATCGCGTGGGCTCGACGACGACGGCATCGTTGGTCCGATGACCTGGCGCGAACTCAGGAAGCCGAGTGGCTGAGGGTACTCGGCCGGAGCCGAGCGGCACTTCGGGGCCGACCGCGCCCGAGGTCCACCACCTCCTGGAGCGGCTGCGGGAGGCCAAGCACGGCACCGGTCTGAGCTTCGCCGCGCTGGCTGCCAGGACCCCGTACAGCAAGTCGTCGTGGGAGCGCTATCTCAACGGCAGGACGCTGCCGCCCCGCGACGCGGTGGAGACGCTCGCGAAGCTGAGCGGCGCGGATCCGGCGAGGCTGCTGGCACTGTGGCGGCTCGCCGACCGCGCCTGGAGCGGACGGGACGCGCGCGACACCGCGGCAGGAGGGGAGGCCGCGGGACGGGAGACCAGGCGCGAAGGCGCGGGGGACTCCCTGGTGAGGGCGGACGTCCGGGCCGGCACGCCGCCGCTCGCCCCGAGGGCACGGAACCTCAACCGCGGGGCCGTGGTGGTCGCGGTGGCGGGAGCCGCTCTGGCTGCCGCGCTGGGCGCGGGGAGCTGGGCCACCTGGGCTTGGACGCACGGCGGCGGGCGTGAGGAGGCGGCGCCCCGACTGAGCACAGGCCCGTGCCGAGGTGAGAGCTGCACGGGCCGCAACTCCGAACAGAGGGACACGGACTGCTGGACGGACGCGCACTCGCGTGCACGGCGGGAGATCGCCGGCCGGGTCGTGGAGCTGCGGGTCAGCCTGATGTGCCGTGCGTCATGGGGCCGGATCACCGAACCGCGGCGCGGGGACCGGGTGTGGGTCGAGACCACCGACGAGCAGCACCAGTCGGGTCAGGTCGCCGTACCGAATCGTGCCATCTACACCCTGATGATCGGCATCGAGCGGCCGTCTGACGCGCGGGCGTGTTTCGAGTTGGCCGGTGGACGGTCCGGTTGTACACCCTGGGGGCGTTGAGCGGGTACGGGCTGCACCCCGCCGGTCTGCCGCCCCGCCCCTCGGCGTGGACGGCGGCCCTGGGACCCCGCCCGGTCCACCGGGCATCCGTTCGCGACACCCTCGGTCAGAGCGGGGGCATGATGGGGCGCTCGCGGGGCATGTCCTCCGGGCTCGCGCCGTCACCCTGGAGAAACGGCACGGTGCTGGGGGCTCCGGCCATGGC